>CAZHIL010000541.1:0-11312 GCA_964532985.1 uncultured Albidovulum sp.
GGAAAAACTCCATTGTCATGTCTCAATGATCCCCAGATACTCATCAGTAAAATCCTACCCATTGTTTCAGGAGAAGAGGAAAGTTGCAAAAATATTTAATAATGAGTTAGAAAATTCTTCCAAAGTGAGCATATTCAAAGAATTCTACTTCTTATTTTAGCATCATAATTTTCAACACCGATTTTGATACCGTGAGGCAACTTCAGTTGAAAAAATATCAATATATTACTATTTCCTTGCTTGATTCCTGAATTGATTGGTAAACTGAACCTGTTATTGGATATTACCGGAATTGTAACTCTTTTAAAGGTCTGAATTGTTTGGAGAGGATAATTTAATGATCAAGTTTTCATTGTCCTGTGAGAATAGCCACATTTTTGAAAGCTGGTTCGAATCCAACAACGCTTTCGATACATTGTATTGCACAGGGTTGATAACATGCACAATCTGCAACTCAACACAGGTCGGCAAAAATATCATGTCTCCCAATATTGTGGCCAAGCTGAATCCTTCCAAGGTGGAAAGCAAGTCCCAAGAAAATGATAAGAAAATTGATCTTCAAAAACCTCTTTCAAAATATGAGGAAGCCATTCAAACCCTTAAACAGGAAGTAGAAAAGAATTCCGAGTATGTGGGTAAGGATTTTGTTGAGCAAGCACGAATGATGTTTCAGAGCGAAACTAAGAAACGGTCAATTCACGGGGAAGCTTCCATCAAAGAAGCCAAGGAGCTTGTGGAAGAAGGTATTCCTGTAATGCCACTTCCGTGGCCTTCTATATCTAACACCAATTAAACTTTTCAGAATTTTCCGAACAACCAGCTTGTTTGGTATTATTTTACTTACCCTTTCATCTAACATGTTTATTTACGTACAATAGCCAGACAGATTTTTGATAAAATGACATTGAATATAAATCCAGCAAATCGAAACGTGTTTGCCCATTGGCTAAAATTCTGGGGATAGGTCATGGCCAAAATTGTAATGAAATTTGGTGGTACCTCTGTTGCAAACCTAGAACGAATGCGTATAGCGGCTTCCTACATCAAGGAGGAAGTTGACAAGGGCAATGAGGTAATCGTTATTGTTTCGGCCATGGCTGGAGAAACCAACAAGCTGGTGGAAACCGTCAACTCTGTTTCCTCATTTTTTGATGCCCGGGAATACGATGCTGTCGTTTCTTCCGGCGAAAATGTAACTTCGGGAATCCTGGCCTTGATTTTGCAGGACATGAATATTCCAGCTCGCAGTTGGCAAGGTTGGCAAGTACCGATCACAACCTCTTCCACGCATAGTTCAGCCCGAATCATGGATATTTGTACACAAAACGTGAACGCCAAGTTTGACGAAGGGCTCAAAGTTGCAGTGGTGGCCGGATTCCAGGGAATTAGTGAAGAAAACCGAATTGCGACTTTGGGTCGTGGTGGTTCTGACTTAACGGCTGTTGCTTTTGCTGCCAAATTTGACTGTGAGAGATGTGATATATTCACTGATGTCGATGGAGTTTATACTGCTGATCCCAGAATTGTATTCAAAGCGAGAAAACTTAACAGAATTTCCTACGATGAGATGCTGGAGCTTGCATCTCTAGGGGCCAAGGTCTTGCAAACCAGATCGGTTCAAATGGCAATGGCACATCAGGTACCGGTTTATGTACGATCCAGTTTTACAGGGAAGCCTGGTACCTTGGTCTGTAGTGAGGACGAGAAAATGGAAAACAGAACTATCTCAGGAATTGCCCATTCACGGGATGAAGCAAAAATATCTATAATATCGGTTGCCGACCGACCGGGTATAGCCGCTACAATATTTGGTGCCCTATCTGATCATGGTGTAATCGTAGACATGATTGTTCAGAATATCTCTGAAAGCGGTCGAACGGATATTACTTTTTCCTGTCCCTTGGAACAATCAGCACTGGCTGAAAAAGCCTTATTGGAAGCCAAGGAAAAAAATCTGGTAAATTTTCATGAGATATTACAGGATCTGGAAGTTTGCAAAATTTCTGTCGTAGGAATAGGTATGCGTTCCCAATCAGGTGTTGCAGCCAAAATGTTTTCCATTTTGGCCGAGGAAGGAATCAATATACAGATCATTTCGACTTCCGAGATAAAAATATCAGTACTGGTGGAACGAAAATACATGGAACTGGCCGTTCAGGCCCTTCATGATAAGTTCGAACTTCACGCCAATAGAATATCATTGGAACAATGAACGACCAAACACAAGAAATATCTTCCCAGGAATTGCTGCTCAGGCTAAATGATACTCTAGCCAGTCAGGGAGACGGTCAGGAACGATTAAACCAGATTACTGAAATCGTAGCCCATTCCATGGGTGTGGATGTATGCTCAATTTATCTCCACAGAGATCCCAAAACCCTCGAACTCTGTGCTACCAAGGGTCTGAATCCTGAAGCCGTTCATGTTACCCGTTTAAGGGTTAATGAGGGTCTGGTTGGTAAGGTCTCCAGACTGTCCGAACCGGTAAATTCCGCTGATGCCCCATCAGAAAAGGGGTTCCGTTACATGGCAGAAACCGGGGAGGAACGATTCTCCTCGTTTTTGGGTGTACCCATCCAAAGATTAGGTCAAATGCTTGGTGTTCTGGTTGTACAAACCAAGGAATCCAGAAGTTTCCTAAACAGTGAGGTCAATACCCTGGCTGTTGTTGCCACGGTTTTGGCGGAAATGAGGGAAACAGGCATAATCACTGGTGAGGGAAAGGCGCTTTCTGCCCTTCATACCCAACCGGTAACATACAATGGACTGGTTGCACATGATGGTTTTGCTGAAGGACGAGTGCTTTTGCATGAGCCCAGGGTTGTTATCACGAATCCTGTATCAGCCAATCCAGAAAAGGAATTGACTCGACTGAAAAATGCTATTGCAAAACTTCGTGGTACCGTCGATTACCTACTGGAATCACAAATGCAACATACCCTTTCCATTGAGCAAAGGGAAATTCTTGAAACCTATAGGATGTTCGCAAATTCATCCGGATGGTTGACCAGAATGGAAGGGAACATTGCTACCGGTTTATCGGCTGAGGCCTCGGTTGAAAAAGAACAATCGGAAGCCCGAGCCCGCATGGAGAAATCACCCGATCCCTATCTTAGGGATCGGTTTCATGATCTTGATGATCTCTTTAATCGCCTTCTCAGGATTCTTACCGGTCAGGGAAGAAACATCAAGGACGACATGCCGGAGAATCCTATCCTGATTGCCAGAAACATAGGTCCAGGCGAACTTCTCGAATACGGTAAAGATCTAAAGGGAATAGTACTGGAAGAAGGTTCGGTTGGTTCACATGCGACCATAATCGCAAGGGCCATGGCCATTCCACTGATCATTCATGTCAAGGGCATAACAACCGAAGCATTGAATGATGATGTCATTTTCATTGATAGTGAAAATCAATCTGTTCATTTGAGACCCGATGAGGTCGTGGCTTCGGCAATCCATAACAGGATTGAAATGGCCGAATCTGTCAAGGCGACTTATGCCAAAATCCGGAACCTGCCTGCTCTCACCAAGGATGGTAAAAATATCGGACTTTATATCAATGCTGGATTGATGGCCGAGCTTCCGAATCTGGAACGTTCTGGTGCAGAAGGAGTTGGATTATTCAGGACTGAATTGAGATTCTTGAACTCAAGTAATATCCCCTCCAGGGAAGATTTGGCCAAACAATACTCACAGGTACTGGACTCGGCTGGAGGTAAAAGGGTCATTTTTCGAACGGTTGACATTGGTTCGGACAAGATGGTTCCCTATATGAAGAGAGAAGAAGAACCAAACCCGGCAATGGGTTGGCGAGCCATCAGAATTTCACTTGATAAACCCGGATTTTTACGCATGCAATGTCAAGCATTGTATAATGGTGCAAAGGGACGTCCTTTAAGCATAATGTTTCCCATGGTTTCAAGTTATGATGAATTTACCCAAGCCAAGAAAATCTGTTTGATTCAGTTAGAGAGATTTAAAAAAATGGGTAAGGTAATTCCCGAGAGCCTGGAAATCGGCGCTATGCTGGAAACACCTTCTCTTGCGTTTGCACCGGATGATTTTTATAAATCAACCGATTTCATTTCCATCGGTGGAAATGACCTGAAGCAATTCTTCTTTGCTGCCGACAGACAAAATGAAAAGGTTCGCAGTCGATACCATGCCTTGTATTTGAGTTACCTTCACTTCATAGAGTATATTTGCAACCGCTGTAAGGAGAACAAAACCAAAGTCAGTTATTGTGGTGAAGATGCAGGGAATCCTGAAATTGCTATTTGCCTTGCCGCTATGGGTGTTGAAACCTTCTCAATCAGGTCTGCCAGCCTGGGTCGGGTAAAGCATTACCTCAGGCAGGTGGATTTGGAAGAAATCAAAGGCTTGATTAACACTGCAAGAAGTGAAGGAAAAACCACCTTCACGGAAGGTATTAAGCAGGTTATGGATAGGTGTGAAAGTTCGGTTACATGATGATCGATTGATTAACAATCCTTTGCGGATGGTATTCTGACCCTCCCCTTAAGCAACTCCCTTGTACCTTCAGTTAGCTCAAGACATAATATCCTGTTTGGATCGGTCGGAGGTGGAAACTCAACGGTTTTTATTATCGAAAAGCCAAATTTGGAATAATACGGTTCGTCTCCAACAAGCAGTATTGCTTCCCAATCCAATTCTCTTGCTTTGGATATCCCCTCACTGATAAGGTATGAGCCAATGCCTTCTCCCTGATGCGTATGATGGACAGCTATTGGACCCAATAGAAGTACCTTAAATTCATTTTGTCCAACCCTGGCTGGCCAGAATCTAATTGATCCTACTATCGAACCTTCATCCTCTTTAGCAACCATTGATAATGCCTCGATATGCTGATTCCCAATCCTTAACTGGTAAGATGAAAGGTTGGTTCGGCCCAAACCAAATGCATTATCAAGCAAGACTTCAATTTCGGTATAATCTTCAGGTTTTTCTTTTTCGAACCTCAAAATTCTAAACCACTCAATATCAATTAAGGAATAAAAATAATTGACCTAAATTAAATTCATGCCTGAATGTATCAATTACTCCGGACAAATAATACTGGAATATTGTTATACCCAAAAGTATTACTTCGCCTAACCCATCGACCCTGGGCAAAGTAAGGTTAAGGATTTGGAATGATAGTTTGTTATTTCATTATTGACTTAAAGGAGGTTCGTCGGTTTGATATACATTGTTTTCTCAAACTAAATAAAATGCCCCTTCGTACATCAAAATCGATAACCATCAAATGGGAACAGTCTACGAAGAACTTCTTAAAAATTCTCAGAAATCTCTAACGAAGTAAGTGGTGATCATTTCATACCTCGTGATGTTGTAAAACTTCTTGTTTCTTTTGTGTTTGGAGAAGATAGAGAATATCTACAAGGTGAAGGTATGATCAGATCATCGGTTTTTGATCCATATTGTGGTACCTGTGGTATGTTGACCATTGGTAAAGATTGGGTATTAGAACATATCAATCCAAATTTGAAAATCCATCTATATGGTCAGGAACTCAATGATGTGACCTATTCTATATGTCAGTATGATTTGTTGATGATGGATGAAAATCCTTCCTTGAAGAACTAGATCTTCCAGATGATGTATAACGAAACTCACAGCGAAAAAATCTGAATGCCTAGGTTGGGGAAGAGTGAATTCTATCGACCAATAGATCTTGATTGGTGGAGACTATATCTCAAAAAAGGTTGTCCAGACAAAAATCATCACAAAGATCATGTTAGTTTGATCAGTAATCTTGGATACAATCTTCAATATTTGGAGTTTTTAGACTATCAGTGTAGAGAAATACCCCTACATTTTACCGTTGAGAAAATAACGATAAAAACATTTATCGTAATCACGATGTCGGTTATTGAGGGAATTGCTTTCTATTTACTTACAGTAAATGGTCGTGGAAATTTTATGGTCTGGGAAGAATTAACTACCTGGATATCTAACACTAAAAAACTGAATGAGAGTGATACTCGTATTAGGACGATATTGGAGAGGAAGTTAGATGAACCTATTCCAGATGAGATGACACTTGATACAATGATCAAGAAACTGGAGAAATCCATTCTTCTCAACTTACCAAATGAAGATTTTAAGAATCTTTCTTATTTCAGAAGGTTGAGAAATAAAATCCATGTTTATGATGTTACTCATAAATCAGATACTGATTGGAACTCATTTACAAGTTCGGAGCAGATAAAGTGTAGAAAAGTGTTGGGCTCTTTCTTGAAGTGCGAAGTCTTCGATCCAACAGAAGAGGATTTGGAAACACTGGCTTGGTTGAATTAGAAAGTACCTTAACTTGTTAGAGTAAAAAAGACTTCTGTAAGAAAATTTACATAACGAGTTCCAAGGCATTATTTCCGAAGGAATTTTTACCTTTGTTTATTTTTTCCAGTATCTATTAAAACTGATCTTAAAGATCAAAAATGCAATACAAAAGGTGGTTCAGTATGGTAGGAATTAACTCATTATCATTGGTTTGATTAATAGTTGAAAAGTTGTAACAAAACTTATCCAACCATACAAAATACATTGTAGTAGTTGAATAAATAAAGGGATATTTGTACACAGAAACAAAATATGTTCAATCTTAAACCAAGATGTATTCAATAGTGTGCGGGTATTTCATTCTTGTCTGGAATATTTATCGATTTTATTAAATCGAAAAATCAGAAGCCTATTTATCGCGAAAGGTGTCATTATGAATAGACCTGTTATTGGAGTTATTGGTGGTTCCGGACTTTATGAAATTGAAATTCTGGAAAATCATAAATGGGTTGAAATTGATACTCCTTGGGGACCTCCTTCGGATGACATTCTGACTGGGGAAATCGACGGCATCGAATTTAAGTTTCTGCCCCGTCATGGAAGAGGTCATGTTCATTCACCTACAAGTGTTCCCTACCGGTCGAATATTGATGCCTTGAAGCAACTGGGAGTGACTGACATTATTTCCATTTCGGCGTGCGGTTCTTTTCGTGAAGAAATGGAGCCTGGTGATTTTGTTATCGTTGACCAATTTATCGACCGCACTGTCAACAGGAAAAAATCATTTTTTGGTCCAGGTTGTGTTGCACATGTCTCGATGGCTTACCCGGTTTGTCAGAGACTGGCCTCGATTTGCCAGAAGGCTTCTGAATCGATAGGTGTAAAGACACATCCCAAGGGAACCTACCTTGCCATGGAAGGACCGCAATTCTCTACCTTAAGTGAATCCAGATTATACAGGGATATTTGGAATTGTGATGTGATTGGCATGACCAACATGCCGGAAGCAAAATTGGCACGGGAAGCAGAAATTTGCTACGCAACCATCGCCATGGTTACCGATTATGATTGCTGGCACCCAAACCACGGCGAAATCGATATTGAGAAATTACTTGGTGTGTTGAAAAGAAACACCCAGATGGCGAGTGAGTTGATTCTGAAAATCCCGGAATTGGTTGGAGTGGAGCGACCCCCATGCCCATTTGGTTGCGACAGGGTTCTTGATTATTCCATCCTTACACCACCAGAGATGAGATCGAGAGAAGCAACTGACAGATTGGCCAATATCATTAGTCGTGTTCAACCATCATCCAATTAATAGGATTCCTCTGATGGAATCATGTCTACTTAGGGTTGGATGGTAATATGGAATTAACTGAACGGTCAAAGGGATTAATCATAATCCTGATTGCTGTGATCTCCTTCGTACCAGACAGCCTATTTATTAAAATCATACAGACATCTACCTTAAACCTGACCTTTTGGCGTTCCTTTCTTGCAGGTACCTGTATTATCCTTGTATTAACCATGATCCAGCGTGGCAATCCCATCAAGGAGATTACCAAAGCAGGTTGGGCTGGTTATGCCTATATCTTTCTACTAGCGATTTCATCGCTTTTGTTTGTATATGCCATCAGAACCACATCAGTTGCAAATACACTATTCATAATCAGCACTTCTCCAATGTTCGCAGCAATTGCCAGCAGGATATTGCTGAAAGAACCCCTGAATACCCGTTTGATATGGGCGATTGCTCTCTCAATGGTGGGTATTGGATTGATTACCAGCGGATCCCTTACAATCAGAACTGATGCCATTAAAGGTGATCTCGCTGCATTATTGGTCGCAGTAATGATTGCAATCAAGCATACCGTGGCACGCAAGGCAAAGGCATTTTCAATGGTTCCAGCAGCTGGAATTGCCCACCTTTTATTGGCCCTATCACTATTTATCTTTGCTGATGTCAGTTTCATGGCTATGAGAGATATGATCTATGTGGTTATCCTTGGATCTATTTTCATTCCGGTTGCAACCAGTCTCATGGCATTGGGGCCGAGGTATCTTCCAGCTCCTGAGGTGGCTTTAATCATACTATTGGAGGCAATATTGGCTCCGCTTCTTGTCTGGGCAGTACTGGGAGAAGAACCTACCAAACTTGCCATTGCTGGTGGGTCTTTGGTTATTGTGGTCCTAGCAGTATATAACTACTATCAATTGAAATATTTTAGTATGTAGGGTTTTTGCATTTGGACATGAATTCGAATTAAATCGACGAGGATTTGAATGAAATCACATTACAGGGTTGTTGTCATTGGTGGAGGTGTAGTTGGCTGTTCGGTCCTCTACCATCTAGCAAAGTTCGGTTGGAAAGATGTTGCCCTTTTGGAAAGATCGGTACTTGCGGCCGGCTCAAGTTGGCATGCTGCCGGTGGATTTCATGCCTTGAATGCAGATCCGAACATTGCATCTCTGCAAGCCTATACCATCGATTTACTTTCGGAAATAGAAAGGGAATCCGGACAATCGGTCGGTATGCACATGACTGGGGGATTGACATTGGCTGGAACCCAAGACAGGTGGGAATGGCTGCAAAGCGCGTACAGAATATTCCAAACCATGGGAATTGAGGATGTAAGATTGGTAACTCCAGAGGAGGCAGTCTCACTTTGTCCCATCATGTCGGGTGAGGGCATTTTGGGTGGTCTTTGGGCTGACCGCGAAGGATACATTGATACGACAGGTACAGTCCATGCCTATGCCAAGGCAGCAAAATTGCACGGTGCCGAAGTAATTGAAGGTAACAGAGTTTTGGAGTTGAATCCTGTTTCGGAAGGATGGCAGGTCGTTACAGAAAAGAGAACCATAACCTGTGAACATGTTGTCAATGCCGCAGGATTATGGGCCAAGCAAGTTGGTAGAATGGCAGGGATAGAACTTCCTGTTTCTCCTTTGGCACATCATTATTTGCTTACCGAAACCATTCCTGAAGTTGCAGCATTGGACAAGGAATTGCCATTGGTGGTCGACCTAGAAGGTTTTACCTACATGCGACAGGACCAAAAGGGGATGCTTCTGGGTATTTACGAGATCAACCATGAGCACTGGATGATGGACGGTGCACCGTGGGACTATGGTATGGAACTTCTAGAAGAAGATCTTGATCGAATAGAACACGAGTTGGAATTGGGCTTTAATCGATACCCTGTTTTACAAAATGCCGGTGTAAAAAACTGGGTTTGTGGTGCCTTCACTTTCTCCCCGGATGGCAATCCGTTGGTTGGTCCCATACGAGGAGTCAAGGGCTATTGGGGTGCTTGTGCCGTTATGGCTGGCTTCCTGCAGGGAGGTGGAGTTGGCAAATCTCTTGCGGAATGGATCATTCATGGTGAACCCGAAACAGATGTTTTTGGCATGGATATTGCCAGATATGGCAAATATGCAGAAAACAGGGAGTATATAAAGCAAACGACAGGACAATTTTATACCCGCCGATTTGTCATGACCTATCCCAACGAACAACTACCGGCAGGGCGACCACTCACCAAGACACCATCCTATAGCGGAATGACAGAAGCGGGGGCCCGATGGGGAGTAAGTTATGGACTTGAAATTCCCCTCTACTTTGCCCCTGGTGATTTTGAGGAACAACCCACATTAAAGCGATCAAACGCCTATCCAATCATCGAGAAGGAATGTCATGCCGTTCGTACCAATGCGGGATTGTTGGATATAAGCGGTTTTTCCAGGTTTGAAGTAACCGGAACAAATGCCGAACAATGGCTTGATAGGATGATGGCTTCAAAATTACCTTCACCCGGGCGTATCAAACTTGCTCCGATGCTTTCACCGGAAGGTAAATTGAAGGGGGATCTGACACTGTTCAACTGGGGAGATGGAACTTGGTGGATAATGGGAAGTTATTACCTTCGTGCCTGGCATATGAGATGGTTTCACAATTACCTAACCAATGGTGTTTCCATCAGGGATATCTCTGATGAAATTTTGGGATTTTCCGTTTCAGGCCCCAACGCCAGAAAAATTGTCCAAAAAATTACCAACAGTGACTTGTCCAATCAATCATTCCCTTTCATGTCCTGTCAGGAAATGGATATGGGGTTGATCAGGGCTAAGGTAGCCCGCATAGCCGTTGCGGGTGAGTTGGGTTTTGAAATCAACTGTCCTGTTGCCTCACACGATATCTTGCGAAGTACCTTGCTTGAAGCTGGAAAACCTGAAGGTATGATGGAATATGGCTATAATGCACTTCTTTCCTTGAGGCTGGAGAAAAGTTTCGGGATTTGGAGTACCGAATTTACCCAAGCCTACACTCCCGGCATGACTGGCATGGACCGATGGATTGATTGGAGTAAACCTGAATTTGTGGGACGGGGTAAGGCACTTGAGGAAAAAGATGCCCAATCACCGTCAATGGTCCTGGTTACCTTGGAGGTTGATGCCTTGGATGCAGATGCAAGCGGATATGAACCTATTTGGATGGACAATAAAAGAGTAGGATTTGTAACTTCTGGTGGGTATGGGCATACAGTCAAAAAATCTTTGGCAATGGCATTGGTGGAACCTGAATTCTCCACTCCAGGAACTGAACTTGCCGTACATATAGTTGGGGTTGAACGACCAGCCAAAGTTATCCCTTCATCACCATATGATCCATCGGGAAAAGCAATGAGGATTTAAATGGCACGACGAGCGGCATCCACTCGAAAGAGACGGCCAAGAAATCCCTCTCTGGGAGGGGGACCGAGAACTCCAAACTATTGGAAACTTACCAATCCTTTTCCCCCTGTCAGCGCATTTTCGGAAGATCGTATAGAAGATATACACAACAATGCCTTTGTGGTGCTTGAGGAGATGGGTATTAGGGTTCTCCTGCCTGAAGCAAGGAAAATATTCAGGCAGGGTGGTGCCTTGGTTGATGAAGACACCGGAATGGTAAGGATCGGTAGGGAAATCATTGCCGAGACCCTCAAAACAGCCCCGCCGGAATT
>CAZHIL010000542.1:0-7054 GCA_964532985.1 uncultured Albidovulum sp.
TGTTTAAAAAGAGGTTCCCTTCATATATCAATCATGGAGTATGAATGTTGATGAAATTGCATTCAATAGTGCAATTAAGAAAAGTTGGCTCGGGTCTTTTATCCTATGACTCAGTCCGACTTAATCTTGCTGGGCAAATCAACAAAAAAGCAGGCCACGAGAAAATCCTCGTAATGGCTTTGGGCAACTTGCAGTCCTTGTTCGTCTTTACCCCATTTTTTCTCTTGCCACTCTTCATCAATGCGGGATAGTCTCCAAATCTGATCCTTGTTGCCAAAACCGTAGAGATAAGCGAAACTCAGAACCAATGAGCCTAGTAAGGGCACCAATTCGCTGAACCCACAAAGGGAAAAATTGTCTAAGGTCTCAATTTTTTCAGCAAACACATCAATTGTTTGGGATTCCTGATCAAAAGGGATAATTCCATGGTTGATTTTCATCCTGATGGTTAATTCTTGTTCCAGCCAGGTAATTACCGGATCCCAATGATCAGATTGCCATTTGACAAGATCAGATGGTGAAGTCGCACGATAGGAAACAAGGTCAGTATGCCCATAATTCAAAAGGGAATTGACTATTTCTCCCCTGGTATCACCGATACGATCTATTGTGGTATTCGTTCTCCGTGTAAAGGGCATAGCCGTGGGGTCAATTTTTTGCCCTTGATCTTGAAATTCCACACATATCTTTTCAGCCAGCGAAAAGTGGGGAACTATAAGGGGGTTCTTGCCAGGTGTCATGGCAAATTTCCCATCTAGCCGGATACCAAAGCCTTCTGTTAACTCGGTTATTCTGACGTCTTCCCAGAATTTTCTGGCAGCCCATTCATTCATTGGAAAGTTGTTTCCGAGATATTGTTCAAATCCCATTCAAGGTAGTTTGCCAATTCCTGAAAGTATCCCGGAGCTTCGGCCTTGATCGTAATTTCCCTTTTTAAAAAAGGATGATGGAAGTGCAAGCTACTGGCATGTAAGAACATCCGGGATACCAGGTTAAGCTCTTCGAACTTTATTGGAAGGGAAGTTTCAGAAAAATCCACTGAATATTTTTCATCTCCCAGAATGGGATGATTGATGGATGATAAATGTACCCTCAGCTGATGGGTTCGACCTGTTTGCGGGGACAACAATACGAAAGCCAACAATTTGCCGAACGTTAGTTGAACAGAATATTTTGTGTAAGCCAATTTGGCTGTATTTGATATATGTCCATTCTTTGTGCTCACACTCTTCATCCTACGATTGATCTGTGTTTTGTCCTTTTCCAGGGCAGATTTAATTTCCCCGGTTTTGGGATTTGGTACACCTAGAGTTACAGCCCAATAATTTTTATGCACATTTTTGGTCTTGAACAGTTCCATCATTTCTCTGGTGGCGGTCAGGGTTTTACCAGTTAGCAAGACACCGGAAGTTTCCTTATCAAGCCTGTGAATCAAGCGCAGCCGATCAGAATTATTGGCCAAAGTTAGATGGTTGAGGTATTTATCAATATATCCCCGTTGTTTTGTACCTCCCTGAGTTGCCAGACCTGGTGGCTTGTTGAGAGCAACAAAATAATCATCTTCATAGATTAAACTGTGGTTCAGTTGATGAACGATGGATTGATCGTAGCTACTCAGGGTATTGGGCTTGACTGCTTTTGTAGTTGTGGGACCAATTGATTTTGGTAGGGTAATTATCTGATCAGGAACCAATCTAAATGAGGGTTTGACTTTTTTCTTGTCGACCCTTACCGTGCCCCTCCGGCACATTTTTTCAATATGTGACTGGGGGAGTTGTCCATATTTTCTCCTTAACCACCTGTCCAGACGCTGACCAGCATCATCAACGCCAACAATTTTGCTTGTTATATTGTTCAATGAAACCATATCCTGGCCAGAAACAAGCCCAGATAGAGAGCCAAAACAGCCAATAGGACTGAAACAAGGGCATAAACAAGTGCCATATCCAATTTCCCATTAGAGGAAAGTTGCCAAAAGTCATTTGAAAATGCTGAAAAAGTCGTAAACCCTCCCAGGAATCCTGTAATGATCAATGGCGAGTAGCGTTCCGGCAAAGTCAGGTTTTCAATCATCAAGGCAATTATGAAACCCATCAGCAAAGACCCAAAAACATTGACAAACAATGTTCCATAAGGAAACTGCTTACCCATGACGGTCGAAATACCTGTTGTTAAAAGGTATCTTGAAATGGCCCCCAATGCACCTCCAAGGGCAATCTGAAGTAAAGTCCCGATCATGGTGAATGTCCGCCATCCCTTTCCGTGTTGAGCTTTACCCGAAGGTTCTCGAAATACTCCAATCTCTTGCCCAATGTTTGTTCAAAACCCTTCTTTGGTGGGTTGTAGTATTTTGCTCTATTGAAACCCTCGGGAAAGTAGTTTTGTCCGGAAAATCCGTAGGGAACATCATGATCGTACTGATAATCCTTGCCATATCCGAGTTGTTTCATCAGCTTTGTTGGTGCATTGAGTATATGCTTGGGAGGTACCAGGGATCCTGAAACTTTTGCATCTTTGATGGCCGATTTATAAGCCTTGTAACTTGCGTTGGATTTTGGAGCTAAAGCCATATAAATGATTGCTTCTGCTATGGCCAATTCACCCTCTGGACTACCAAGCCGTTCATAAGCTACCCAGGAGTTGATTGCCATATCCAACGCATCCGGGTCGGCCAGACCTATATCCTCTACGGCCATGCGTGTAATTCTTCTTAGCAGGTAATTTGGATCCTCACCGGCATCCAACATTCTAGCCAACCAATAGAGAGAGGCATCCGGGTCAGATCCTCGTACTGATTTATGCAGGGCTGAAATCAGGTTATAGTGCCAATCACTGGCTCTATCATAGGAGGTGGCTTTCTGCGATAGATACAGGGATAATTCATCCGTATCCAGTTTACGCTCCAGGTCCAAAGCACAAATTTGTTCAATATTATTCAACAGACTCCTGCCATCACCATCGGCCATCCCGCACAACCAGTTTCTTGCTTCATCAGTAAGAGGTAGGGGAGAGCCTTGATACTTTTCTGCTCTTTTTACCAGTTTTGCCAAGTCGGACATCGAAAGCCTGGATAAACAAAACACCCTTACACGTGACAACAGGGCAGGATTGATTTCAAAGGACACATTTTCTGTTGTCGAACCGATCAGCTTTATCGTTCCATCCTCGACATAGGGTAAAAATCCATCCTGCTGGCTCTTGTTAAAACGATGGATTTCATCCACAAACAGGATTGTTCCCTTGCCTTCCATCCATTGATTTCTGGCAGTAGAAAAAATTTTTCTCAGTTCAGCGGTATTGGAAAAAACGGCACTGATCTGAACAAAGTTGTATTCCTTTTTTTGGGCGATTAATCGTGCAATGGTTGTTTTGCCTACCCCAGGGGGGCCCCAGAAAATAATGGAGGGTAGATTGGCCGAAGCCAGTAGATTGTTCAGGGGTTTATTCTTACCAATGAGATCTTCATGACCGATAATCTCTTTCAGGCTTTCAGGACGAATGCGATCTGCCAGCGGGCGTAATGCTGATGACAAATCACTTTGTTTTTCTATCTGGTCAAGAAGACTGGTCACGATATAAATCGGGGGAATTTAAACCTTCCCCTAAGGCTTAAGGATTAAACGGTTGGAACAAAAGATCCATTGATCATGTTCGGTATATTTACACCAACAAATAAAGAAACAAAATTCAAAAAGTTGGTTAAAGCCCTACCTTGGTATGGTTTTTCCACAAAATATGATGGTGTATTCCGCGAAGAAGTAAATCAGCTTGATTCTTCAGATTCCTGTTCTGCCAACCTATCTCGATCAGCCTTGCCCTTTTCCGCAGTATCCCTGTCAACCAGCTCTATGATTGCCATTGGTGCTCGATCACCATAACGGTATCCAGCCTTGATGACTCTTGTATATCCGCCATTGCGGTCTTGATAACGAGGGCCGAGAACATCAAAAAGTTTCTTTGTGTGCTTGACTTGCTTGAGTTTGGAATTGGCCATTCTTCGGGAATGCAGATCACCCTTCTTGCCTAGGGTAATCAGTTTCTCCACGATCCTTTTCAATTCCTTGGCTTTTGGTAAGGTGGTTTTGATTTGTTCATGTTCAATCAGGGATCCGGCCATATTGGCGAACATGGCTTTCCTATGCTCACCGGTTCTGTTAAGATACCTGTATCCGCCACTGTGTCGCATAATTATTTACCTTATTTTCTGTCCAATAGGAGTGTGATCAAGGGAAGGGTAGATCCTTCTCTTCCATTTCTTTCGATAGTATTTCAATATTTTCTGGAGGCCAATCAGCAATTTCCATGCCAAGTGACAAATTCATTCCCGATAGGACTTCCTTTATTTCATTCAGTGATTTTCTTCCAAAGTTTGGAGTCTTCAACATTTCCTGTTCCGATTTCTGGACCAGATCACCAACATAAATGATATTGTCATTTTTCAGGCAATTGGCCGATCTGACTGAAAGTTCAAGTTGCGTAACCTTCAGGTAGAGATTGCTATCAACCTCGGCTTCCGGAGTTTCATCTTCCGGTTTGGATTTGACAGGTTCATCAAAATTAATGAAGATCTGGAAATATTCCTGAACGATTCTTGACGCATAGGCAATGGCATCCTTGGGTGTTATGGACCCGTCTGTTTCAACGTTCAGGATTAACTTGTCGTAGTCAAGAATCTTTCCTTCCCTTGCGGGTTGAACTTTATAGGAAACAGATTTTACCGGTGAAAAAATGGCATCAATTGGAATAAAATTAATTGATGCATCTGCCGGTTTGTTCAATTCGGCAGGAACATATCCTTTACCAACCCCAACTGTGATTTCCATTTGAATAGAGGCATCCCTATCCAAATGGCATATGACATGGCGAGGATTGAGGATTTCGACACCGGTTACAGGATTGATCATTCCTGCAGTAACTTCGCCTGGCTGTGATGATTTCAACAGGAGTTTACGGGGTTTGCGATCATCGGATTTTACAACGACACCCTTGAGGTTGAGAAGGATGTCAATGACGTCCTCACGAACACCTGGAATTGGTGAAAATTCCTGTACCACATTGTCGATTTCAACCCCAATTATGGCACTTCCCCTTATAGAAGAAAGAAGAACCCTCCGCAGTGCGTTGCCGATGGTCAAACCGAACCCTCTTTCGAGTGGTCCGATTTCCAGGGTCATCTGATTTGGATTACTACCTGATTTCTCCTCCAGCGAAGGGGAGATAAGTTTTTCCCAGTTATCTTGGAACATTGATTAGCCTCCATCCTTTTTCCCGGTGGTTCCAGCACCGAGAATGTCTCGAAAAACTAAATTAAAACTAAATTGTAAGAGTGATTAGACTCTTCTTCTTTTTGGTGGACGACAACCATTGTGAGCAATGGGTGAAACATCCCTGATAGATGTGATTTCAAAACCTACGGCCGCTAGGGATCGTAAAGCACTTTCCCGTCCCGAACCCGGTCCCTGGACCTTGATCTCAAGTGACTTGACACCGTGTTCCTGAGCTTTTTTTCCGGCATCTTCTGCTGCCAACTGGGCAGCATACGGGGTAGATTTCCGTGAGCCCTTGAAACCGACAGTACCTGCCGAAGACCAGGCAATCGCATTACCCTGTACATCTGAAATCAATATTTTTGTATTATTGAAGGAGGAACTCACATGAGCTACTCCGACTGCAATGTTCTTGCGTTCTTTTCTCTTTAGACGGGGCTTTTCACGAGCCAAGGCACATCTCCTTTATTTTTTCTTGCCGGCAATGGGTCTAGCCGGACCTTTTCTGGTTCTGGCATTCGTATGGGTTCTTTGCCCCCTCACAGGTAGTCCCCTACGATGTCTGAGACCCCGGTAACATCCAAGATCCATCATCCGCTTGATGTTCATTTGGACATCCCTGCGGAGATCGCCTTCTACCATATAGTTTTGATCTATATGCTCCCGAAGTTCCTTGACATTGAGGTCGGTAAGTTCATTGACCCTGACAGATTGCTCGATTCCGACGGAATCACAAATGCTTTGTGCTGTGTGGTAACCAATCCCGTAGATACTGGTCAATGCAACAGGAACCCTTTTCCTTGCTGGTATGTTTACACCCGCTATACGTGCCATTCTAACCCCTAGAATTAATATGATACCGCCCCGTACCAATATCAGTTGGTAAAGGTAGATTGGTTTATATTGAGAAAACTTGCAAAAAAACAAGCCCATTCGACTAAAAACAGCCGAAATATCAATAAAAAAACAGAGTAAGACCATATACGGGTATTGTTATCGAGAGTCAAGATATACTTTAAAGCTAAATTAGATATTTGGAATCAACTCCAGATTCCCTACAATCGCCCATAAAGCAAATCTCGATGAGTTAGTTATTTTCTGTTAGGTTTATGGATTACACACTAGGAATTGATATAGGAACATACGAAACCAAAGGCGTCATTGCCGATTCTAACGGCAGGGTTATTGCATCTTCATCAAAACCCCACAAACTCATTACTCCAAAACCGGGCTGGGCTGAGCACAGGCCGCAAGCAGATTGGTGGGGGGACTTTGTCTTTGTTGCAAACACCCTAATCAGGGAATCCAAGATATCTCCAAATGACATAAAAGCTGTGGCGACTTCAGCCATAGGGCCTTGTATGCTCCCCGTAGATAATGAATGCCATCCCCTGATCAATGGAATTCTGTATGGAGTTGACACTCGGGCTGCTTTACAGATTGAAGAGCTGAACAAAAAAATTGGCAAAGATAATATTTTTGAACTTTGTGGCAATGCACTTACGTCACAGTCTGTGGGACCAAAAATCTTATGGTTCAAGCAAACATATCCAGATCTTTGGAGTCTTACTTCCCAAATACTTACATCTACCAGTTACATCGTCTACAAGCTAACTGGAGAATATGTCATAGATCACTTTACAGCTGTAAACTTTGCACCCTGGTACGATATAAATCTATTGAATTGGACAGATAAGCTCTCCCCGGAACTTCCGATGGAGTTGCTTCCGAAATTGGCTTGGTCAACTGATTTCGTTGGCACGATTACTTCAAAAGCTGCCGAGGAA
>CAZHIL010000543.1:0-4397 GCA_964532985.1 uncultured Albidovulum sp.
CCGTCAATGAAGTCATCACCGTTCTGCAGGGAACGGAGGGGAGAGGTCTGCCCGGATGATTGGAAATGGATTGCCTTCCGGGGAAAACTCCCGCGGTCTTGAGGTTTTCCTGTGGAAAAACCGTTCCCGCTCAGCCATTATGGGTAAATCGGGAGTGATCCTGTTGCCTGGATTGCTGGTAATTTGTAAAAAATCGGGTATTTTCTGGACGGGCACTATTTAGTCCATTCCTGTAGCGAGTGATATTTTCCTGGTAATGAAGTGCAGCTTTCGAGAATTCCTTGTACTCGTCATCTGAAATTGTCCGAACTAACCTTGCCGGAGTACCTATAAACAGTGAATTTTCAGGAATTGTCTTTCCTTCGGGAACCAGGGACCCCGCACCAATTACGGAATTCCTGCCGATTGTTGCTCCATTCAGTATGGTTGCCCCCATGCCAACCAATACACCATCTTCAATGATGCATCCATGTAATAGGGCCTTGTGACCAACCGTACAATTGGTACCAATCGTCAATGGAAAACCCATATCGGTATGAAGTACACAACAATCCTGAATATTTGATCCCTTGCCAATGGTAATTGGTTCGTTATCCCCTCGCAATACCGAACCGAACCAGATTGATACCCAATCAGCAAGAATTACCTTCCCTACCAGTTCGGCACTATCGGCAATCCAAAAATTGCCTGATTCCGGCAAACTAGGTTCGATACCATCCAAGGCATAAAGCGTCATGAATTCGTATCCTTCAACTCATTGTTCAGTTTGCCAACAAAATCAGCAAGACCCTTGCGTCGGGTTCGCTTCAACCTCTCGGCCGATACAATGGACTTGATTTGTTGCATGACCTCATCAACCTGAGTGTTGATCAAAACATAATGATAATCTTTCCAATGGCTGATTTCATCCTTGCATTTCTCCATCCGCCCCTTGATCATCGACCTGGAATCAGCGCCCCTGGAATGCAGTCTATTGTTAAGCTCCTGGATGGAAGGAGGGAGAATAAATATTGACACCACATTATTTTTGTACTTGGAGTTTTTGATCTGAAGGCTCCCCTGCCAGTCGATATCAAAGACCACATCCAGTTTTTTCATCTGGCAATCTTCAATGAACTTCAAGGGTGTTCCATAAAGGTTACCGAATACTTCGGCATACTCAAGAAAGTCACCACTTTCTATTTGGCTCTCAAATTTCTTTCTGGAGATAAAGAAATATTCCTTGCCTTCATTTTCATTGTCCCTGGGAGAACGTGTAGTTGCCGATATTGAGACCTGAATCTCGGGATCGTCCTTGGCAAGAAGCCTGGCAAGTGTAGACTTACCCGCTCCTGATGGAGAGGAAAGGATAATCAGCAATCGTTCGTTAAGAGTTTCATTCATTGAATTTTTCAACCAATTCAAGTTTTTATGTTTTCATATATATTTACAAACCAACCAAATTATAAATACGGTCAGACTTGCGGGTAAAAAAGTTTCATCCATGGTTGATAGCTGCCTAAGAGCCAGAATCCGGAAAATTATACCAAATTCAGCCTGTTAAAATTTTTGTTGTTTGTTATTGCCATCCTTACCATTATTTCAGAGGAGTTCAAGCCAATTTGATTATCCCTCGTTTAAGATTTGAATTTATTCTTTCATGACCTCAGAACCAACCAGCAATTTCGAAACTCACCCGGATTTTGTTTTTGTTAATCCACAATTGGGCGAGAACATCGGGTCGGCTGCCCGTGGCATGCTTAATTTTGGTATTAAAAAAATGGTTCTGGTATCACCGAGAGAAGGGTGGCTATCATCACAGGCTATTGCACGGGCAAGTGGAGCATCAAAACTGTTGGATGAAGCTCGAATTTACCAGGATGTAGAAAGTGCCATTAAGAACTATTCCTACGTATTTGCAACCACAGCCCGTCGCAGGGGACTGGTCAAAGAGGTTGTTACACCCGAAGTTGCCTTGAACAAGACTATGCGATTGATAGCCGAAGGAAATAAGGTGGCTTTTTTGTTTGGTCCAGAAAGGACAGGTTTGGAAAACAAGGATATCACCTTGGCCAATGAATATGTAATTATCCCGACCAATCCAGAATTCAGCTCACTAAATCTTGCCCATTGTGCAGTGCTGCTAGCTTATGAATGGCATCAACAGAAATATCAATCCTCACGGCCTTCAGCGGAGGATAAAGAATATTTGGCGTCGGTAGCTTCCAAAATGGTTTTGGCGAATTATTTTATACGTGATCTTGAGGGTACGGGTTATTTTGAACCTGAAAACAGGATTGATTCCATGAAGGAATATTTAAGAAACCTCATTTTAAGAATGGACATGACCGAAGGAGAAGTCAAAACCTTTCATAGAATACGAAAGGCACTTTCCGGTAAAAATGAATGAATCCCTTTTGGGTTTTCCATGTTAGTGTGGGTAAATTATGAAACAAGCCAGAAAATTTTTTGAAGAGTTTTCTGACTGAAAAACCGCTTCAGAAAAACTGTCTCAGCCGGGGTCCATTGAAAAACCCGGAAGTAATTTGGCCATACGCATATTCCTGGGTATTTTATTTGCCTTGGTCTTGGGCATGATCTTGTTGGGCGGGGCAACAAGGCAAACTGACTCCGGTTTGTCCATGACAGAGTGGCATCCGATTACTGGTTTCATTCCACCACTTTCCGAAGAAACCTGGAATAAAGAATTCCTGAAATATCAGGAAACATCTGAATATAAACTTATCAACAAGTCTATGCAGTTGGCTGATTTCAAGCAAATCTACTGGTGGGAATGGTGGCATCGGCAATTGGGTAGAATGTTGGGTCTTGTGTTTATTCTCGGTTTTGGTGCCTTGGCGATTTCCCGTAAAATTGATAAGAGCTGGGCCAAAAGATTGTTGGCTTTGGGCGGGCTTGGACTCCTGCAGGGAGTTATCGGCTGGTGGATGGTCCGTAGCGGGTTGACCGGTAATGCTGTTGATGTTGCTTCCTACCGGCTTGCCATTCATCTGGCACTCTCATTTTTTATTCTTCTACTTATTTCATGGCAATTCAGTTTGACCTATTACCTACCGCATGAACTCTATCAGGCCAGGCGTGTTCGTATTAGGGAAATAGAAAACCTGTCCCTGATATTTATCTGTCTCATATTCCTGCAATCCATTTTGGGAGCATTGGTTGCAGGTATTGATGCTGGTTTAGGTTTTCCAACTTGGCCATTTATGAATGGCGAATTCTTACCCTCGAACAGTTTTGAATATACCCCATGGATATCAAACTTTCTGGAAAATCCAAGTTTAGTACACTTTAACCACCGAATGATGGCCTATCTGTTATTTATTCCAACAGTCTGGATTTGGCTTAAATGTCGAAAGTCACCCCATGCCCGGTTGAAACTACTGGGGAATGCCGGGGCAATTCTTTTTGTCATTCAGATTTGCCTTGGAATTTTGATTACACTGTATTCAGTACCTTTCCTGCCGGCGTTGGGCCATCAGGTTATGGCAGTTCTTTTGATCGTATTGTACACCCAAATTCTGTTTCAAAGTAGATATCCGGGTCAAATAGATTTTAGAGGTTGAAATGGACCCTTTCTCCAACTTGATGGCATTTGTAAAAGATACCCGTTCTCTTGAATATCTGGCAGAAATCCTTGAGTGGGATCAGGCTGCTAAAATGCCACACTCCGCAATTGAGCAAAGGGCAGTCAGTCTAGGTGCATTAACAAGTATCATTCATGATAGGCATAAATCTTCACTGATCAGCGAAATGCTTGCCAAGATTGATACTGCCAAACTGAGTTCAGAAGGAAAAGCCCAAATCAGGGAAATCAAGAGATCATATGACCGAGCCAACAAGATTCCATCAAAGTTGGAACGAGCCATCGAAGAATCTACCACAAGGGCGAATATTGCTTGGGAGCAAGCATTGAAAGCCAATGATTTCCAACAATTCAAGCCGGAATTGGAAAAGGTAATCAAACTGAAACGCGAGCAAGGAGTTATCCTTTCTTCAGGAGGAAATCCCTACGATGGTCTTCTGGAAAATTATGAAGCAGGTATGACCTCGGAAAATCTCGATGCATTTTTTGGTGAGTTGAAACCAAGGTTGAACAAACTCAGGGATCAAATTCTTGCAAGGAAAACATTTCATGCACCTGCTGGAAAAAAGTACTCCAAGGAGGAGCAGATCAAACTTGCCAAGGAACTTGCGAGGCTTTTTGGCTACAATTTTGACAGGGGAAGAATAGATACAGTAACTCACCCCTTTTGTGTAGGTGCTGGAAGTGATGTCAGGTTGACCACGAGAGTTGATGAGCAAGACCCCTTCAACTGTCTTTATTCAACAATTCACGAAGCAGGTCATGGATCGTATGAACGATCCATGACCTGCTTCGTGAATTGTTGAATAAAGAC
>CAZHIL010000544.1:0-3096 GCA_964532985.1 uncultured Albidovulum sp.
CAGTAGGATTAAACACTTCAGTGGTCGCAGGTGTCCGTCCGAATCTCTCTGTCCAGGATGATTTCGAGAGTGTAGCACCCTTTTTCATATCCGATTCACTGACTATTACGGGTCTTGTACTTTTGCCGGGAATTGTTCTATATCTGCCAAACCTGCTGCTTGGTGGGTAAGAAGTCTTTTTTACTTGGGAACGAGTACAGTTTGTTCAGACATAGGCCAAAACAAGCATACGGGTTTTTTCCGGCAAATCTTTCTTTTGTAATTCGACGGTAGAACTACTGGCGAAATCAACCATGTTCTCAGGGAAATACTTCAGACACTCGGTAATGAAATACATGTTCTTTGGTTTGTAGCACAGGGTTCTGAAGTGCATTGGAATGACCAGCCTTGGTTTGGTAATCCCTACAATACGTGACAATTCATCAAGCGATATGACCGGAAATCCTCCGGCATGGCTCAACAGAATGTCAATACCCTTGAAGAAATCCAGTTGATCATCCGAAAAATCATTGCCCATATCACCCATATGCCCAATTGATATGCCATCAACGCTGAATTTGTACATGGCATTCTGATCAGGATGGCCACTTGGATGGAGGCTATGCTCCATGGCTTCTATGGTGTCGAATGTAATACCATGGGACTCGAATGATCCCCCCTGCAGTGAAACCTCCAAAGCATCAATAACCGTCGCATTTGCCCTTTTCGGTACGAGATGATCATTGTCATGGAAATCATCATTGCTACTTGACTTGATCACTATGTCGGCTTGTGAGGCAAAGGGTTTGAAACCTGCCTTATCGGGGTCGTAAGGGTCTGTATAAATTATTGTGCCATCACTGCTTACAATCTCGAAACAAGCCTGACCATACCAAGTAATTTTCATCATTAAATCCCATTCATATTTCTGCAACCAATGCGTTTATACATTTCGTGAATGCTTAATATTATCATTACACCAATGGGTTGCAACCGATATGATTTCATATGACTTTAGGATTTGTATTGAACTTCAATTTTGACTTTGTGTACCCTGCTAAAGATTGGCTTTATAATTGCACACTTTCAAAATCCATCCTACCAACCTCAAGGCAAGTCCAATTTTCAAGAACCTCTTGAAAATGTCAGAATTATTACTATTATTTCTGACAAGAAAAGGAGAATTTCATGTCAATAGCCAAAACAATTCGACATCGTGTAATGCGTATCCCCCGTGGAAAACCGTTTACCACCAGAAGATTCCTCAGACTTGGGTCACGTATGGCCATAGACAAAACACTGTCCCGCTTGGCCAGGGAAGGTGTGATTCAGAGAATTGTCCATGGCATGTATGTACGCCCAAGGAAAAGCCGTTTTGTTGGTAACATCATGCCAAGCACGGAAAGGATTGTGGAAGTTTTGGCAAAGGAACATGGTGAAACTATCCAGATCAACGGTGCAGAAGCCGCACTCCGGTTCAGGTTATCGACGCAGGTACCCATGGTTCCGGTTTATCATACCAGTGGACCTAACCGAAACCTAAAGATTGGAAATTTGACCATCAGGTTGAAACATGTAAGCAACCGGAAACTATGCCTGGCTGGGAAACGCCCTGGGCTAGCCCTTGCTGCCTTGTGGTATCTGGGTAAAAACAATGTCAATACCGACACGATCGGGGCCTTGCGAGCAAATCTGACAACAGAAGAGTTTGAAACCCTGAAGAACGCCAACATTCCGACATGGATGGTCGAAGCTCTGGCCAGATACGACAAGGAAACTACCTATGCCTGAGCATTTCCTGTACTTACCTGCCCGTGACCGCAGGGATATTTTCCAGTACGCTAATACGGAACTTGGACAACCGATGGACATATTGGAAAAGGATGTCTGGGTCTGTTGGGTGTTGCAGACACTTTTTTCATTACCGAATGCCCACCCAATGGCCTTCAAGGGAGGCACTTCACTTTCAAAGATCTTTGGGGCAATCAACCGGTTCTCCGAGGATGTAGATGTTACCCTCGACTACCGGGAGTTTGAAGATGGTTTGATCCCTTTGAGGAAAGTGCAAGCAGGACTGCCATCAAAAAGTTCGGTGAAAGGTTGAAAGGGTATACCCGTGATTATGCCTTCGATGTTATCGTTCCACATATCCATTCCAGGTTGGAGGATTTTCCCGAACCGGAGCAATTCGAACTTGAATTATCCGATGATGGCGAGAAAATTAGGATTCACTATCCTTCTGCCATCAAGAATGGGAATGAATATATTACCAACAACATTTTAATCGAATTGGGTGGCCGCAATGTCATCTGTCCGAATGAACGCCGTATTGTCAAACCCGATATATCCACGTTGGATGTCGACCTTGTTTTTCCTACGGGAGACGTGGTAGTTCTTTCGCCAGAGCGAACCTTTTGGAAAAAGGCAACGCTAATCCATGTCGAGTGTAATCGCAAAATATTCAAATCAGATGCCAATCGACTGTCCCGCCACTGGTATGACTTGTTGATGCTGGCCAAACACGATGTTGGCAAAGCCGCGATCAAAAACCACAACCTGTTGGAGGATGTTGTCCGGCACAAAAGGGTCTTTTACCATTTTGGCTTCGTTGACTATAATGACTGTCTCGACAACAGGTTTTGTCTGCTTCCCCAAGAAGCGGATACCATTCTTCTCCAAGAAGATTACCAAAAAATGCTGGATAATGGAATGATATATGGTGCCCCGCCTTCTTTTGGGGAAATCATCAAGGGAATCCGGGATTTCGAACGGGAGGTTAACAACCACTAGCCAGCCTTGGCCAAATACCTGATCCATATGTTCAGGTTTCAAGGCGGGGTATTTGTGACCGTCATGGGGCCATAGTAATGTTGTATGTCCATAAAGTTAGAAGTGGGTAACTGGAAAGAAAATACTGGAAGGCCTTGTTACTAGGAATTTCAGGAAATTTCTCAGGATTTTGATCAGGGTAGGTCGACAGGGCTATAATTATTCCCGCAGTTTATTCAGTAAATTGGAGGTTCTGAACTACTTTCCAAATGACAACTAGACAAATACTGTTTGCTATGATAAAAGTTTTATATTACCAATCAGCTAAAAATAATAATCAATTGGTTG
>CAZHIL010000545.1:0-2469 GCA_964532985.1 uncultured Albidovulum sp.
AGATTATGTTCTATGGTTTCAGCCCGTACGGACGATAGACCTGCAATCAAAGCCAATGTGGATAGGATTAAAGTTAGTTTTTTCATCATTTTTTCTCCAAAAAAATTACTATGAAAATTCTTTTGGCTTACCCTTTTGAAATCAGGATAAGCCATATAAATCATTTTTGGGGATCAAGTATAATCAAAAAGATCAAGGGATGGAAATAGTTAAGCAGCATCAATTTACCCATATCCATTACTGTTTCAGAAGTAAAATTGCATTAACCATCATTCTCACCTAAAATACAATTGAATTATAATGGAGCCGAAGAGTTGCAACGGAAATGAACAAGACAGTCAAGATCAAAAGAAATTCCGAAATGCGTCTAAGTTGCCAAGTTTTCCGAATGCATAACTCAACAATTTTCCGAATTGGTCGTAAGGCTCAAAATTTGGTGAACCGAGGTTAATCATCAGGCCAACCTCATCGAATTAAACTCCAATCAATTTTGTCAATTGATGGATTTTTTCAGATGTTTCAGACTTTATCAGGTCTTCAATTCTGATTGTAACTGCTACTTCATTGCCATCTGTTTTTACAATAGCCTTGATCGAGTTTACAAGTGTTGTAGGTAGATCCAGATGTATTTCGGGTATTGCATTTGCTCTTAATGAACGTAGGCTCTGGAATACATAAGTGTATACATCTTGCCTATCATCCATAGACTTATTGGCAAAATCCCGATGAACACCGATCCAAGCAGGTCGTTCACTCCACTTTTCGTTAAATTTCATGGGGAAATGAGAGATGTGTTTTTGAATTGTTTTTTCATCTCCTATGTTTCAAAATCAAATTCGATCTGTGGAATCGTCAAGAATGGAACAATCCGGTCCTTGACGTCATTGGTAAGTTCAAATAATGCTAGATATTCGGCTTGCCTCCAACTAAGGGCTGGTACTTACATGTCTTTAGTCAGTGTTATCACTTGATACCTCAAACTGGGTACGTACCTGATCCAGACCAACCAAACTGTTTAGGATTGTATAGTTATTGAGTTCTTTCCGAATTCTGCCGGCAATAATACTGGGATCAATTCCGATATTGTTTGCGTCAATATGGACAGACTCTTCTGAAAGAGCAAAGCGGGATAAGCACTGGTTCCACTTTGTTTCAGGTATCAAATTTTCAAGGGCAAATTGATCAGCTTCAGCTTCTATTCCTTCAGATTTCCCAGTGTCATCATCAAAGAAATCAAAGCATTGTCCACCAAGCAAATGCAAATAAACATGTCCCAGCTCGTGCATCAAAACAAACCAGAAATTGTCCCGACGGTCATATCTTAGTGTTAAACCAATTACTGGTGTTCCGTTTCCAGCCAACATCGCGGCACCATCAAGGTATGTTCCAGGCAAATGCTGCTCGATCACCAATACAATACCTTTCTTCGCAAGCAGGTTTTGGGCCTGCTTTGGTCCATCCCTTTCCTTTGTCAGACTTACCAATTCTGGGAGCCAATCATCATTCCAATCGAATTCTCCTGATAAGTTTACTTTTAAGATCCTTTGTTGTGCCAATTCCAGAATACGGACTTGCCATGCCAATAAGGCATATTCATTTGGTACATTTGAACCTCGCATTTTCTTGCGATGTAAAGCTGTGACGAATTGTGGACCAGCCATGTCCAGAAAATATTCCTTGATTTTTGTAACCTTATCCTTGCCATATGGGACAGCAAACCAATGACGTTTAATCATTTCGTTAAATGGAAACTGTCGCCAACTGATATCCTCAATATCGTTCCAAATAAACAAGGATTCTTCAATATTCTGCGCGCCTTCAAAAGCTCCTGATACCTCTATACCAAGTTCACGTGATACCTTGATAAGCTTTGCCAAGCTAGCACCTAAATAACCAGATGCCTCATATCGTTGTATTTGTTGAGGTTTCATATCCAGCTTTTTGGCTAAGTCGGTCTGACTCATTCCGGAGGCAATTCGTGCCTGTACGAGTACACGAGGTAAATTCTCTAGGGAATAAGTCTTAGCAAAAGAAATCTGCCTGGATTTCAGGAGATCATAATCATCAATCTCTGCCTTAATATCAGCAATTTGACTTTTGATAGCATCAATCTCTGCCTTTTCGAGCCAGATTCTATCAGATGTGTGCTCTTCTGCTTTTAAAAGTGCTTTCTGAAATTTAGTCAACTGTGCCTTTGATAAGGTGTATTGCTTTTCGCTGTAGATCATGGTTGGATTCCCCTTACAAGAAGTGGGTCGCTTTGAAGTAAGATTGAGATTATCCCTTTTGCATACCCGAGAAACGATCTTTTTGAAAGAAATCAACAAACGATTGTCCTTTTCCTTTTATTACTGGGAAAAATTCTCCACCGAATTTTATCTTCTGTGATTTTCTACCATTATCAAATTCTAGAAACACAGGGTTCAGTTGAGAAATATTAATACCAGATGGCTCCCAACACCCATCAAA
>CAZHIL010000546.1:0-10635 GCA_964532985.1 uncultured Albidovulum sp.
ATCAACGGATTCAAAATGCTGCTTGACCAACCTGATAACAGGTAATTTTTTCTTTTTGGCCTTCTCGGCAATCCAGCCCAGCAAGGCCGTTTTGCCACACCCCATTGGTCCGATAAGGGCAATGGCGGTAGGATTTTTCTCCCCCGTGCCAGTTCTTGCAAGTCGCCTATTAACCTCGTTTTTAAGATTATCCCTTCCTGCCAACACGGGTGGAAGTACACCATAGCCAGGATTGAACGGGTTATTATCAATGCTAATGGCCAAAAATTTTTTCTCCGATCAGATTAAGGTTACACATAAACGGGGGAACCTTGTTTTCAAGATAAGCAAGTAATTGAAAAAGGGCGTATGTTTAGAGGGAATTATCAATTGTAACAATCCCATTATTATATTGACTTGACACATTATCTGGATAGTTATTTGTACGATGATGTACGCAATCTTCAAAAGGTTGAGTCATAAATCACGCAAGTGAATGTTTCAGGTTCCTTGGGGGCCACTTTTGACCCAAATGAATTACCAACCGAAAATTGACCTTACAACTATCGAAATAATGTGAGAAAATGGAAGTGGTTTATTGTGAGTAACGGCGGGGATTCAATTACCTTGCTGGCTGATGAAAGCTGACCCGGTAAGGAGAGATGCCGGCGAAAGCGGATTTTGGACATGGGGTTGCTCGATGAATGAATTGTTGTTGTGTTGTATATTGAACAGGATTTGCAAATGGGGAAAAAGTATCACTGGGTTTTGTGAAAAATAATTTTCGACAAACTCGTAATACCCTTAGTTTACGAAGGAAAAAAATTAGTGGGTATGACTGATCATATTGTTCAGGATATGGAATGATTTGATATCTAGTAACCTTGTTTGTTTACATTTGGGAAATAAATCTTAATTGCTTAGGGCAAGTAAATGTGGAGAGGTGGCCGAGTGGTCGAAGGCGCACGCCTGGAACGCGTGTAGGCGGGGAACCGTCTCCAGGGTTCGAATCCCTGTCTCTCCGCCATTCTCATCAATTCCAATAGATCTAAGAATATAGAATAATGCGATTTAAATATACAATCCTCTACGTTGAAGATGTCACTCGTAGCATCGAGTTCTACGAAAGGGCGTTTGGACTTGAGCGAAGAATGATTCATGAAGCAGGCGACTACGGGGAATTAGCTACTGGGTCAACAACACTGGCATTTTCTTCGCACGGCCTAATGACTGAACTTGGCAAAAACCCTGGAATGGCTGATGTTAAAACCCCTGTTTTTGAGATAGCTTTTGAAACTGACGATGTACCAAGATCTCTTGAAAAAGCAAAACAGGCTGGTGCCACCGTCATTCAAGACGCCAGCGAGATGCCCTGGGGACAAACCATCTCCTATGTATCAGATTTAGATGGATATTTGATTGAAATTTGTTCACCTGTCAGAGGTGCTTAACAAAAAATTATACAGACACTTTCAATAAATTTGATACCGGTTCAAATATGACTGGAAAATTTCTACTCTAGCCATATTCATAGCATCATTTTCGCTAGGAATTCATGGTTTCCTTGTTTTTCATCCACCATGCTGCAAGGGGTCTCATATTCAATATCGCACGACAGGTAAGTTGACCTTTGTCGTAAGCTGCAGGGGTTTGAAATACTAGGTTTCTTCGAACATACAATTGGTGATAAAGAGTTTTCCTCAATTGTTCGGCTTCATCAAGTAATCCCCATTCCTCAAGTTGGGCAGCAAAACTGAAGTTGAATCCAGGTTGAATTTCTTTTGTTTGAAAGCTGGTATCATCCTGGTGAGGAAGTTTAGCAATTGCTGCAGGGGGGATTTCTGCCAATGAGACAACCCCTTCCCCTCCACCTTCATCAAGGAAATTTCTTTCAAAAATGCTTTTTAATGCCTTGCGGGCATTTTCTTGAGGGACAATATCTCCCAATCCCAACCGTCGAGCCAGAAAGGGACCAAAAAGCTGTTCAATGAAGCAGGCCTCCGAAAAGTGACCTTGGGTATCCACTCGATACCAAGAACCAGTAAATAAACTATCATTATATGCCTGCGTTGCCTTTTTGGCCATCTTATCCCAAAGCTCCGACAAACTGTGCTCGCCAGCTTCCCTTGCCAGTTTTGAACCTGCCAGCAGTACCGCAATCCAAAGACCACCACAATAGCTTGATGCACCAAGCATCGGAATATTGTCGAAAGTTTGATCTGGGATACCTTCATTTTCAATCAACCCGTCACCATCCCGATCAAAAACCTGTAGAAATTCTATGGCGGCCTTGACTGCAGGAAATCTGCTGGTTCGCCATTCCGTTCCCATGGCCTTGCCTTCCCTGTAGAGACAGAGAATGAGATCACAATTCAAATCTTTCCAGATGGTGGCATCCCGATAGGTATAGGAGTTGGCCGTAAAGAATGGATCTTCTCCAGGACCTCCCAAATCATGTGGACAAGCATCTTGGGGATTGACAGGAAACAGGTTTTTGTCCCAGCGGTGTCGTCTCAGACTGATATCATTTTCTTGTAAATGCGCCGCATAATCACTGGCCACGCTGGCAGCCAGGTCAGGAAAAAAATTGGCTACTGCCTCGGCAGCATAAATCCATAGGTCCAACGTATTGTAAAGTGCATAATCATGACATTCGATTATCCCAAAATGAGCCTGATGGTCCTGGCTGCCTTCGGGTATTGCAAATACCGTAAATCCATCCACCAGAAAATAGGATTCATTGATTGCAACGCCTGCTCTATGGGGCTCTTGCCCAAGTTGCAAGGCAATTGAATCATGCCAATCAGAAATTTTACTCTCCCAAATGTCAACGGAATTGAAAGCCAATTCCGTCAATTTTTGCGCATTGCGGCCATATTTTCCCCATTCCATTGTGTAATATCTATACCACCTCCGTCCTTGTCCGAAGGTTATCTGTGGAAGGTCCCAAACCAAAGTCATCGTAATGGTTCGTTCTTCACCAGGAGACAAGGTTGATCTTGCACAAACAGCAGCAGTTGGATGTCCTGGAGGTGTTTCCCTGAACCCACTTTCACTGAGCCATCCCTCACCTAGTTCGGGAACATCGCCATTTTGCAGAAATTCATTCCAGAATTCATGACCATCACCAGTACCATCAAAACATAGTGTCTTGCTCAGGGTTAAATCACTCTCATCTCTGACAGCAATACCCCACTCACCTGTTCCTTCAGAGGGAATTTTACCAACACGACGCCTATCAAGTATAACCCCCTGTCCCTGGTCAGTCTCCATCGAATGATTGAAACAACCTGCTTCAACACGCCCGGGGCGTTCTTCCAGAAAATCATTAAACCAGCCATTCAAATTGGCAAAGTGAAAACCAAGGGATACCTCGGCCTGGGATTGTCCCCTGTTTCTTAATCGCCACCGAAATACCGCAACGGGTAAGGTTGAACTCTGCAAATCACCGGCGATTACCGGTGAGAAAGACATGCATTCTGGAACAATATCATCTACAGCTTCATGCTTGTGCCAGGCTAGGGGAAACAAACCATTCCAATCTGGCGATGCTGTTTCAAAGTTAAATGATTCCAATTCACCTGATGATGGCGAAGGTTGTAATGAACGGGCTTCAGGAGTGTTTTCTTCCCGCTTGACACGAAGTACAAACCCATTGGCAGGCATGTCAAAAACCTTGACACCACCTCCCTTGATTGTCCAACGGCTAAACCTACCATCAGAAGAGCGTGTAATTCCCCCGGTACCTATACCTCCGAGTGGAACTCCAGTAGAGGTAATGGGTTTGAATAGGTTGTCAATTTTGGGGGTCGAAGTAGCCAATTCGTGATTGCGTGACCGATATAAAGCAGATTGAGGTGCTGAAAAAGGATCGTTTCGCATCTGGTCACCTTTTGGTCCGGATAAAATCGTAGCTATACCATTTTACCCATTGTTGTGTGCAAGATATCAAGTGAGATCTTTTGGAAAGGTGATAAATCAAACTCAATTCCAAGTCAAGGCTATTGATACACCCTTCAGAGCAATATTTGTGAAAAATGGAGCCGTAAGCAGGACTTTAATGATGTCCCAAATGGGTGTTCAGTTCCTATATTTTTGATGGATATCCATGGTAGCAAGATGTAAGACCCCAAATACCTGAACAAAGAAAAATTGTTTCAAAAAATACTTTATTCAAAACACTTACCCAGTATGGTTAATCGGTTACTATGAATTCTACCAAGAACGAATAATGTATTTTGAAATATTTAGTACTGACAAACCCTGAGTAAGGCAGCAACGTCTGGATACAATTGATGAGGTTGCTACTCAAGTAAGAGAACGTCAGGGTCATTCTGGAATTAACAATTATTGCAGAACCCTCCAACAACCTTAAACTGAATCAAATAAACAATTAACTTGGTGAATTCCTTTTCCTTTGATGTGTCAAGGAAATACCAAAATTACTGGTTTTGTAGGTTGGTTTGTATTGACCAAGGGCAGTAATAATTGCTGCCCCAGTTTGATTTCATGAGTTTTGAGGATCCTGACCGGAATCCCCAGATTTGTTTAAATTGGACCTATGAAGGTTGCTTGGTTTTACGCAAGTAAGGTAAAACCGATTCAAAGTCTCCAAACCGTTCCGTTGCATCTTCATTGGATACGGCAGGGGTAATAATGACATCTTCACCCTGTTTCCAATTGGCTGGAGTTGCAACCTGATGATTGATCGTGAGTTGAATGGAATCCAGTGCACGCAGAATTTCATCAAAATTCCTGCCCGTTGTCATGGGATACGTCAAGGATAATTTGATTTTCTTGTCAGGCCCAATAATGAATACTGATCTGACGGTTGCGTTGTCGGCAGGTGTACGTCCTTCAGAGGTCGAACCTTCCGATGCAGGTAACATGTCATACAACTTGGCCACCTTCAATTCCCTGTCACCGATCATCGGATAGGAAACCCTGTTGCCAGAAACGGTTTCAATGTCTGATTTCCAACGATGGTGATCTTCAACTGGATCAACCGAAATACCGATGATCTTAGCGTTGCGTTTGGCAAATTCTTCTTCCATTCCTGCCATGACACCCAATTCAGTTGTGCATACCGGGGTAAAATCCTTGGGATGGGAAAACAATACGGCGTAGCCATCACCTATCCATTCATGAAAGTTGATTTCACCTTCAGTGGTATCAATTGTAAAATCCGGAGCAGTGTCGTTAATTCGAAGTACCATGGGTTAACTCCCTGTAATAATTTAAAAATTGCTTCCCAATTATATGAGATATGTTCAATTATTTTCCAATGGGATTAATCAACAAATAAATTTACCCGACGATTGTTGCGTCCTTTTTTCTCTATCTTACCCAACCTGATCTTGCCTATCTCACCCGTTGACCTCACATGGGTCCCTCCACAAGGTTGCAAATCCACGGATTCTGCAGATGATCCGATTCTGACCAACCGAACCTGGCCTGCCCCCATTGGAGGTTTGACCGACATGGTTTTAACCATTTCAGGTTTTTGAGCCAATTCCTCTGAACTGATCCATTCATAGGAAACGGGTAAGTCCTGATAGATCAGGCTGTTCAATTGTTCTTCAATCATTTCCTTGTTTTCAAGAGGGTCCGGCATATCAAAATCAAGTCGTCCCTTCAGTGTAGAAATAGAGCCACCAGTAACCGGTAGAGAAATCACGACTGAAAGGAGATGCAGGGAGGTATGAATTTTCATATGCGAGTATCTTCTATCCCAGTCAATTTCCTGATAAACCACATCTCCTTTCTCGGGTAGGGGTGAGTTTTCCTCCAAAATAATTTCAATCCCATCCAGGCCATATTTCCTTACATCACTTACCGAAGCATTCTTACCCTTCCAGAACAAGGTTCCCAAATCGTTGGGTTGTCCCCCGCTTGTCGGATAAAATATGGTTTTTTCAAGAAGAATTCCCCCATTTGGTCCATACCCAACGGCTTGCGACTCCATTTCTCTCAAATACGGTTCTGTCAGATAAACTTGCGTCATGATTATACTCTTCTGTCTTGACTTAATCTTGAGGTTAATGTTTCAGGTTCACAATTTTTGACTTGTTAAAGCTAGATTATACCATTTCCAGAAAGTAATGACTCATAGCGGGCTATAATATAGTGTTGGCAGTATCAACCCTCAAAACAGTACCAATGGTTAGCAATAAAAAGGTGTAATCGAAGCCGTTTCTCCTAAATTGCAAGGTTATGAACATGATCTTGAAATGGAGGAGTACATGCCCGCAGGAATTGCGATCACCAATACCGATTACACCCCTTGTGAATTAAGGCTGCTGGTACGGAAATGCAAGGACGCTAACCCTTCACGCCGCCTTTTGGCCATTGCCAGTGCCTTGACCGGTGACCCCGGCAGGACAGAACATGCCGGTGTCGGGCTCAAGACCTTGTGGGACTGGATACTGCGCTACAACGAGGAGGGTCCATCGGGCATATCTGAGACGTGGCCAATACCATCGAGATGAACAGGCATTTGATGGATAGATTCGGAAGCATGGTTCCCAAGGGATGCCATGCCCTGGTTGTCTTTGAGGGAGCCGGATGGCACCGGACAATGTATCGGTCCTGAGGCTGCAACCCTATTCGTCGGAATTGAACCCGGCCGAGAATGTGCTCCAGTTCCTGAAGTCCAACCATTTTGCCAACCGGGTATTTGAAACGACCGATGAAGTGAAGGCAACGGTTGCAAATGTCTGGGAGAACTTTGCCGGGCAATAGGAACGGATAAAATCCATTGGCCAACGCTCCTGGGCAAAGGTGTGTTGATACAATGGAAATCGGGCAAAAATGGACATGGAATTTGGAGATGCCTATTGATGGTTACTTTCTGGAAATGGTATAGGATAAGACATAAAATCTAATTGCCTAATGGGTTAATCTTTTAAAAAGGGGAATATTTTCTTGTTTCCCGATTTATTTATTTCTTGAATAAAGTATCCAAACCCAAGGCGAACTGCACCTGTTAGTAAGAGTATTTTTTATTATCAAACTCTCCCTAGAATTTTGCCAAGGCCATGATGAAGCAACCGCCAAAGAAATTGCGGTTGACGGAGAAGAAGAAAATCGGATAAAATTGGTGGATGGGGAAACAAGTAAATATTCTCCTTTAAAAACGTATTAAGAGAAAAACAAAATTTGGTAATAATGCCATTTGGGTGGACTGGACCTGTATCCTGAAGGAGTCAAAAAATGACCTTACCCACCAAAACAAGGGAAGACCCAAAAAGTAACAGATTCTTCTAGATTGAAAGGATATGTAAATGGACCTTAAAATGGTGAGAAACATGTCTTCAGTAACTGCGATCACCACCACTGATTGCACCCCCGACTACTATGGCACATGGCCTGAAAATGCAAGGATAACATGTAAATACCCTACTACCTTAGGTGATTCTGGATGATAAGTAGATTGTTTACTTTTTAATTAAGGATATTTGAGCTGAAGTGTATGATGTTTGCCCCCCCCCCACATGAATTTTGTGTAAACTCATGGTTAAAGGCAAGGGGACCAAACATACCTAAGCAGATAGGAGTTTTACTGTTTGTTTGGACTGTATTGTTACCGGTAAGCTCATCAGCCGTGGAACCCGACTGTCCAGATCCTCTTCCAAGCAATAGAATATGTGAAGAGGTAGATTCAAACAGCGGTGATTTGAATATAATTATATCCGACGCAACTATCGAATCAACTGAAGATCGAGCCTCTGGAATTTGGGGCATTCATCAAGGTAAAGGGCATATCAATATAGATTTTTCTGGTGAAAGAATTACCACAACGGGGGAACAAGCCTATGGTATTTACGGTTTTCATCAAGAGACAGGTGATATCAATATAAAGTTTTCCAGTGGAAGTCTTAAGACAGAGGGATATTTTGCCCACGGGATTGTAACTGACCACCGAAACACAGGTACTGTTGATATAGGTTTTACTGGTGGAAGTATTTCCACAAAAGGTAATTGGGCCTTCGGGATTCATGTGGGAACTTTAGGGAATGGGGATACCACCATAAATTTTACCGGTGGAAGCCTTAAGACAGAGGGACTTAATGCCCGCGGGATTGCAGTTAGTCGTAGGGGTATTGGTAATATCAACATAAATTTTACCGGTGGAAGTCTTATGACAATGGGATCAGATGCTCATGGAATCTTCGGTAGGAATCGTGGCACAGGTGATGTCAATATAAAATTTTCTGGTGGGAGTATTTCTACAGCTGGAGATTCTGCCTATGGGATTTATGGAATGCATCAACCCAGAGGCAATGGTAGTGGCGATATTAATATAATATTATCTAGTGGAAGCCTTAGGACAGAGGGACAAAATGCTCACGGAATAGTGCTTTATCAAAGTAGTCTTGGTTCAAGTGATGCGGAAGTCAAGCATATCAATGCCCTTGGTGCAGATTCTCACGGTCTAGTTTTTGGTAAAATCAAGCAGGGGACAACTGATGAAATTGAACTTGCTGCGCCTTTGGATAGAAATTTCTATCGCAAGCAAACTGTTCGAATAAATGGAAGGGTAATGGGTGGTACTGGAACCGGTGCTGGTGTATACATGGCAGGAGGAGGTCGTATAGCAATTGGCTCTCAAGGGTTTCTGGGCGCTCATTCTGGTGTAGCTATCTTTACTGAAGGAAATAATGGAAATAATTCTCCACGCAAACTCTATGTAAATTTAGAGGAAGCTAATGGTCGTCCTTGGGAACGCTTGGGTGGACGAATAATCAATGACGGTGATAGCACCGAGGCCGAAACGATCCTTGCGGTAAATCAAGTTAAAGTATTTCAAAACGCTCCCCTGGATGTTTGGGCACCTTCCGGTTTCCATGAAGTAAAACTCAATTCCAATTATGATTTCTCAACGCTTGATTTCTCACAGGAAGAGGCCTGGTTACGCCGTTATGGTATCAAGGCAGGCCTTTTTGAAGCTTTGCCTGGAGTGATAAGAAGGATTCATACGGTTCCCTGCAGTTTTATGTCCAATCGGCAGTCTTCGGTTGGTGGGTGTGGTAGCCAGGGCAAATACACTCCAAAAAGATCTGACACTGGCATTAGCTATACCTATAATCAAAGGGCATTCCAGATCCATTTCACGAAAACACTTTCTGATCAAATGACCGGTTGGATTGGCGTACGTCAGGTGTATGGGGAAGCAAAAATAACATCGGCAAGCAGACAAGGTCAACTGAAGGTCGAGGGACCCGGCTCGTATGGTGGGTTGTATCTGGAACGAGACAATGACATTTACTGGCAAGCCCAATTCTCGTGGTCACACTATGATGTAAACTTGTACCAGACTCCTTACGAAGGGGAAGAAGCAGCCACAAATACGGGTAGTACGAATGGGGAGGCCTATTCTCTAGACTTAGAAGTTGGTAAGGTTTTTGTGTTGAATAATAAAACACAATTAAGGGGGCATGGTTGGTACCACCAAGCGGGTGCCTCGGTTGAGGCATTTGAATATACCCAACTGGATGATTTGGCTTCAGGCAAGGATAGGATGTCAAAGATCGGTTTGGGTTTGAGAGTTGTTCAAACCAGGGAACTAGTCAAGGATGAGAGTCATCTTGAACTCCGTTATGGTATTGGGTTGGAACATGTTATTGGTGATGACAGTCATGCAACATGGTCTGGTACGAAGATAAGCAATGCAGCCAAGAAAAACAGATTGTTGGTTGATTTAGGAAGCGATTATCACTGGGTTGATCATGTTTTGATCAGTGGGAACATATTTGCCCATGGCCTTTTATCTGATGACGTCCTGTACGGATTGAAAGTCAGGATAAGTTGGTCATTCTGATTGATGGTGTTATTGTAGGCTTTTCATTACAAAGGTACCATAAGTCTGAATCTATATCCCTGACCTCCTACCACCCATAATTGTCTGCCGGCCAGTTTTTATCCCTTTTGCGATGGCTGAGAACGTCTCCTCGTTTTCGATTTTGCCAAGAACCTACTGCTACTGGTCCGGCGATAGCACCGCAAGTCTTTCTCGTTTCATTTCCTTCCCCGGATAGGGGCAAGTTTTCCTCCAGAACAATTTTAATCCCGTCCATGCCATATATTCTTACATCGCTTACCAAAACATTCTTACCCTTCCAGGACAAGGTTCCCAAATCATTGAGTTGTCCCCTGCTTATCGGATAAAATATGGTTTTATCAAGAAGAATTCGCCCATTTGATCCATATCCAACGGATGGCGATTCCATTTCTCTCATGTACGGGTCTGTCAGGTAAACTTATTTCATGTTGATATACTTCATTTGTCTTGACTTGATCTAGCGAATATTGATCCAGTTTCATAGATTATTGGCTTTGGAAAAGATTAATCAGATAAGGTACATAATTCGGTTACCTGATGGTAATAATATCAAGGCCTCCATATTTGATTTCTTTCCAAATCTTGTCGGCTGTAATAATCGTTTTAGAATGAAAAATTTCTGTTGCAAGACAAACACGATCACCCAATCCTAATCCAAAGTTGCTTGTAACCGAAATTAGTTAGTGCCCGTCCAGAAAATACCCGATTTTTTACAAATTACCAGCAATCCAGGCAACAGGATCACTCCCGATTTACCCATAATGGCTGAGCGGGAACGGTTTTTCCACAGGAAAACCTCAAGACCGCGGGAGTTT
>CAZHIL010000547.1:0-6689 GCA_964532985.1 uncultured Albidovulum sp.
GAGCATACCAATGCTTTTACCCTGCTGGTGGCGGTTGTCCTGTCAGCCCAATCGACTGATGTCGGTGTAAATTTGGCAACCCGAAAATTGTTTCAGGTAGCGGATACACCGGAAAAGATGCTGGAGTTGGGTGAAGAAAGGTTGATTCCCTACATCAAGACCATTGGGTTATACAAAAACAAGGCCAGAAATGTGATCAAGCTGTCCGGTTTGCTGATGGAAAAATTTGATGGCCAGGTACCCTCATCAAGGGAAGCATTGGAATCATTGCCCGGTGTAGGAAGAAAAACGGCAAATGTTGTTTTGAACATGTGGTTTAAGCATCCTGCCCAAGCAGTAGACACGCATATTTTTAGGGTAGGCAATCGAACTGGCATTGCAGCAGGCAAGGATGTCATGGAAGTGGAGAGGGCCATCGAGGATCGTATTCCGGCTGAATTTCAGCAACACGCCCATCACTGGTTGATTCTCCATGGTCGCTATGTGTGCAAGGCAAGAAAACCCAATTGTGAGGAATGTATAATAGGGGATTTATGTGCCCTTAACGGCGTTTAAATGGCAATTTGAGGTTTCCATACCATTGAGTAATCAATAACAAGAAAGCACGATCTTCAGATTATTTACAATGGGGCTATTAATCATTTATGCTAAGAATTATAGCATTTGAGATTTGGTATAATTTAAGCATAGTAATCAACTCCTATTCTGGATTTTTAGTAACGGATAACCAGTAAGCTCCTGACATCATGCTTTATAGACAGTTTCCAAATCAGTTTTAATGGAAGCCTGGATATATTTGTTTCGTTTGGCCTCAGCTTCGCCTAGATCAACCGAGCAGCCAAGAACGGTTCTTAAATCCTCAAGTAAACCCATGAACCGATCAAAAAGACCTTGTTCACTTGAAGGAAGAAATTCAACCAGAAAATCAGCATCACTGCGACCCGGATCAAAATCCTTACCCCGGGCAGCAGATCCATAGACTTCCAGCCGAGCTACCCTATAGCGCTGGCAAACCTTGGCTATCTCTGTCTGTTTATCTGCTATGAGCTTGTGCATAATTTCATTTCCTACCTTCCATAACCACATATCATGATTAAACACTTTTATGGCAAAGTAAATCCATCAAATAATAGTATGACACAGCAATACATTCATAGAAACAAAAACCCGGGGAATTAAGGAAAATGTGCCCCAAGAGCCTTACATCTTTGGATGTGGTTTTGCCGTTTTCCTCCGAATTATCAATATAGGCCAGTGCCTCAGCCAGATTGTGCTGTAATCTCTTAAAATCACTGAATAGAAGCTAACCAAATATCTTTTGATATGATGTAAAACCAACATCTCAAGATAAGCACTTATTTGAATTATTTAACAAAATATAAAGTAGCAAATTAAACATCAAAACAGGTCTATTGAATACTTTCACAGCTTCAAATTCCCCTAGTCTGAAAGACCTATTTTTCAAAGCTGAACAATCTTCAACCTGGTTTTCAGATCGGTCTGGCAGAAGGCATGTAGAAAACAGGTTCTTTCGGAAATATCCAGCATCTCTTGTGCCGTTTGGTCAGGTTCTGAAGTTTCAAGATAGACATGAGTCTCGATAGGGCCTGCTTCACCGGCCTTACCTGTTTGTCCGGTGGCACCACCGAGGCTGAAATGCGTATCCTGAACAATGCGATAGACGGGTAAATCAAGATTCTGCATTGATACGAAACGACCGAATTGGGTCATGAAACAAAACCCTATCCCTGCACTGATGAGCGTATTGGCATCCGGGGCTCGGCCATCTTCAGAACTCAGAAAGCGAAATGAGGTTCCATAGGGGGAATACTGCATTTGCTGTATTTCCTTCAGCCCATCCTCCCGCATAATTGCAACAGCACCGATGTTAAGTCTCCTGTCCTGCTCCTCGGCTAGACTTCCAGCAGCAGATGATGTACCCCTTTTTACTTCTTTTTTCGGTGTTGGACCAACCGGTTCCATTAAAGTCAGAGAATTGTCTCTAGCGATTGATTTAGCAAAATGATTGCCGGGATCGTCAAATAGATGACCTTCCAATTCAGCGGCCATGTTGGTTGGTATCTCCCTGCCATTTTTGCTCAACTTGAAAAGATTTGTCAGTTGTCCACGCATCAGTCCATTCAGGGGCGAAGCATAAGTGGCATTGACCAGAAACTCGTATAAGGCAGCATCTTTCAAACTACAGTCGATTTCCACCTGCAGGTCAATGTTTTCTGCACCCCCAACCATGGTTCTCTTGGGCATTGATCCCTTCATGGTGTAGTAGTTATCCTGGATAAGCTTCAGTTGGTGTATTTTGATTCCCTGGATTTTGGCCAATGCCAGAATTTCATTCATGTAACTTGCAACCATCCCGCAGGAAAGGAAGGCCAAGGGACAGGGAGCAGCATCATGTCCATTCAGATAGGGTCCCTCATCTGATACCAGCCTCCAGGTACTGCCCGTCAGGGAAGAACGGATGAGGGCCTCTTTTTGAAATCCGCTGAGTGAGTGAACCCAGGTACGGAGAGCTTCTCCCATTCGGTTTTCTGGAGCATCTATTGCTACCTCATCTGCATTGGCAACAGCAAAGAATGGAGGTAACCTGCTGGTACCTATGATGTTCTCGCCTAGTGTTGCCATATAATCCTTAAAATGTGATCAGTTTGCTCGGGGATGAGCAGACTTGTAAACATCCAATAGCAGTGAAGTCTCGATTTTTGTATATGCTTGGGTAGTGCTTAGGGAACTATGACCCAGAAGATCCTGTATGACCCTCAGATCTCCACCGGCATTCAATATATGTGTAGCAAAAGAGTGACGCAGGGAATGGGGTGTGGAATTGGCCGGTAGTCCAAGCGATATTCTGGCTCTTTCCATAGTTTTCCTTACAGCACGTTGATTAAGCAGACCACCACGAACGCCGAAGAAAAGGGGATCTGTCCTTTTGCCAATAAATGGACACAATTGTACATACTCCGAAACAGCTTGCTGACAGTATGGAATAACCGGAATGACACGTTCCTTTTTGCCCTTGCCAATTATGCGGATGGTTTCACCAAGGGGGAGTTCCCTTTGTGTCAGAGCAAGGGTTTCCGAAATTCGCAATCCACAGCCATACAACAGCGAGATAATTGCCACATCACGTGTTGCAACCCAGGGTTCACCAGATTTTGTACCAACGTATTCCAGGACTTCCCTTGTTCCCTGTTCCGTTATTGGTCGAGGAAACCTCGACCTGAATCGTGGGGTTTTGGCAGTTTCAACGTAAATGTTTTCGAAACCGTATTCCTCTCCCAACCATCGGTAGAAATTCTTCAGGGAGGAAAGTTTTCTGGCCAGTGATCTGGAGGAAATCCCACGATTGCGCTCATGTGCCATCCAGGACCTCAATACCCTTTTGTCAATACCCTTCAAATCATTTAGGGAAAGGGCATGTCCAAGGTAATTCTGGAGGAAATCGCAAAAGTCGGTAACATCCTTTTTGTAGCTGTTGTAGGTATTTTCCGACCGGCCTGCAACTTCTACCTTTGCAGCCAGCCACTTTTGAATTGTTTCGCCATAATCCAACTTGTTTCGAATACCATCATCCGAAACCTTGGGATTTGTAACATAGTTGGAAATCGTCACTTGTCTGTATCAGAAAATCCTGCAATCGATTTTCTTACCTCAATGTTATATTATTCTATTTACTGGTGGCTCTTACACCTTATGGTGGCCCAAAATAGAACTTGCCTTACAAAATGTCAACAAAAACAACAGAAGGCCCAGAAGATGGACAAATTTGATAACTGAGCAGGTATCTTATTTTTTCAAGAACAGTTCAATAATCCTGGCAAATCCTGACCCGAACCTCTCCAGCAAATCCGTTTCCATACCATCTTCAAACATATCCGGTAGAGTTGATCCCAGAATAAGAAAGGTGAGGGTAAAATCATGGTCAGAATCAAGTGAAAGATCAATGATTGCTTCTGATTTGACATGACTGGCAAGATTACCGTAGATATTGGTATTTCCCCTTTTAACTTTCCTCATTGCAACCCCTTCATCGTAAAGATCCTTACCCTCGACACTGAGATATAAGTTAAGTTCGTCTTGGGTCAGGTTTTTTACTGCCAAACTGTTGATGTCAACCAGTGGTGGTAGTGAGGAATTACCAGTCAATTGAATAAAACGAACATAATCAACCTTGATGATCTTCGGGACCCTGGTCAAAACCTTGTGAAAGAATTCATCGAGATTCCTTGCCTCAAGCAAAACTAGAATGGCATTGAGTATTCTTATGGCCCCCTGGAAATTCTCACTTGCAGCCTGCAGTGCAACCCGATTGAATTCCTCGGTTTCAAATAGAACCTTTTCCAGCTTATTTATGGCGACGTTGCGGATGTCAATGACTTTATCACCCAATTCAGGATTTTGGGTTTTGCCCAGATGAAGTAATATTTCCGGATCGTCCAGAATTATTTCAGGGTTGGAAAGGATTTTCTGTTTCAAATCCTGTTTGGAGATATTCCTTTTTTGTCTGGGTTTCATTTGTGTGGAATTTTTGTTCAAACTATTTTCATCCCTGTTTTGTCCCAATCGGCCAAAAAGCTTTCCAAACCCTTGTCTGTAAGGGGATGTTGGGCAAGTTTCTTGATAATTGCCGGGGGTACGGTAACAACATCTGCACCAGCCAGGGCCGAATCTCTTACATGTAATGGAGACCTGATAGAAGCAGCCAATATTTTTGTGTCAAAATCATAATTGTCGTAGATGATTCTTATATCCTCGATCAGTTCCATCCCATTCATGCCAAGATCATCCAGTCGACCTATGAAGGGGCTTATATAGGTAGCACCAGCCTTGGCAGCGAGCAAAGCCTGATTTGATGAGAAACAAAGAGTTACATTTACCTGTCGACCTTCTGAAGAAAGTATTTTACATGCCTTCAAACCCTCCAAGGTCAAGGGGACCTTGATAGTGATGTTTGAGGCAATCTCGGCAAGGCGTCGGCCTTCGGAAACCATTTCCTTTGCCGTTAAACCGACAACTTCAGCACTTACCGAACCCTTCACCATCTGACATATTTCAGACAATACCTGGAACACATCACGTCCAGATTTCCTGATCAGGGAAGGGTTGGTTGTTATGCCATCAATGAGGCCGAGGTCGATCAACTCGGCAATTTCTTTTGTTTCTGCGGTATCAGCAAAGAATTCCATGTCTTTTTCCAGTCGATTTGGTTGGAAGTGTAAAAATTTAAGTTTAAATTTAAATGTCCTAACAGGACTTTTAATTCAATATTAGTTTTAATTATTTCTCCTGCAAAGAATAATTTAATTGTGGATAACCATAGCATCAATGGGAGTGTTTGTAGAAGCAGATACCTCCTTGAAAAAAGGCATCTATCACTCTGGCATAACAATAAGGCATAGATCTTGTTTCACTTTCAACCGGTAATTGACTTAATCAATATCCGAATTCAATCTCCCACTCCAATGGCGGACGGGATAGTAGAAATTGGCCAGTAAATTTGGCTGGGGAATTCAAATCGGGTGATTTGGTAGGAGTATTACCTTCTGCACCAATCGAAGGCTTGCTGGATTACCGGGTTTCCGGATCAGAAGTGGATACTGGTTCCTTCGTATTGGTACCCTTAGGACCAAGAAAGGTAGTTGGAGTCGTATGGGACAAAGGTGAAGGTAATTTTGATCCAAGCAAGATCCGTCCGATCATCAAGGTTTTGAATGTACCCGGACTTGATGACAATTTTCGGTTGTTTCTGGAAAAGGTAGCTGAATATAACCTTGTTTCGCTTTCATCAACTCTGGCCAGGCTCACAAGATTGCCGGAGCCGACAGAAGGTCCCAAGGTTGAAAAATGTTGTAGTTGGAATGGCAATCTTCCACCTAAAATGACTCCAACCCGTGAGAAGGTATTCAAATTTCTAAAGCCTGGAAGGGAATATCTGATAAAGGATGTAATTACCAAAACAGGCGTAGGAATGGATGTGCTCAAGCGTTTGGAAGCAGGAGGTTTTCTTCAATTTTCCGAAAAGTTGATCAAGGATGAGGTACCTGTTTTCAATCTCGAAAGCAATACCGTTGAATTGAATGATGAACAAAGAAGAGCAACAGAAAAAATCTTTCGCTTTTTGGATCAGGAAGAATTTTCTCCGATTTTGCTTAAGGGAGTTCCTGGAGCAGGTAAAACGGAAGTTTTTCTTGAAGTCATAGCCAAGACACTGAAGGAAGGGAAACAGGTATTGGTTTTGTTACCCGAGATTGCCCTGACTTCACAGATTATCAAGCGGTTCAATGACAGGTTTGGCGAGGCACCTTTTGAATGGCATTCATCTGTCAGCAAGGTTCAAAAGAGAAAAATCTGGCGGATGGCAGGTGAAGGCACTGCCAAACTTGTGGTTGGGGCCAGATCAGCCCTATTTCTACCCTTTTCAAATCTTGGTCTCATTGTCGTTGATGAAGAACATGACAGTTCTTACAAACAGGATTCCGGAATAATATACAATGCCAGAGACATGGCCGTTTTGCGGGCTTCCCTTTATAAGGCAAACATAATTCTGGTTTCAGCAACACCCTCGCTGGAATCCCTTGTTAACGTAACTAGGGGGAAATACAAAAGGATTGATTTGCTTTCGCGGTTTGGGGATGCAACCCTTCCTGAAATTGACATTATCGACATGAAGG
>CAZHIL010000548.1:0-4405 GCA_964532985.1 uncultured Albidovulum sp.
AAGATATTTCAAAATGCGTAAATTGAACTTAATGATAATTTTGGTTTTGGCGGAGGATTAATGGCCATTCCTGAACATGTGGAATTTGTAATTATTGGTGCCGGTATTCATGGGCTCTCCACTTCTTGGAGATTGGCACAAAAACTTATTGACAAAGGTGAAGAGGTTGAAGGAAGAATAGTTGTTCTTGATAAATCCGGCATTGCCTCGGGTGCCTCCGGTATTGCCTGTGGAGTTGTAAGAAACAATTATTTCCAACCAGCCATGCGGAGGCTTATGGCACATTCCGTGGATGTTTGGGAGTCCGACCCCGAAGGTCTGAGCTATCATCCGGTTGGATACATGCAGATATCATGCGAAGCCATGAGGGAAGATGTACGAACAATCTTTGAACAGCAACAGGAAATAGGATACGAAAGTGTTTTCATAGAAGGTGAAAATGCTTCCACTAATTACATGAGGGGTATGTTCGAGGATTGGCAGGCAAAAAACATTACCTCGGTACTGCACGAAAAAAGAGGTGGTTACTCCAACAATACCAAGGCAATGTATGGATTGTCGGCAAAAGTGGAGAAACTCGGGGTACGAATAATTTCAGGGATAGAAGTCAAGGGGTTTGTAACTGATTCGACATCGAATGCAGTTTCCACGGTAGTTACAGACAAGGGTGATATAACCTGCGAGCAGATAGTTATTGGTGCCGGTCCCTGGGTTAGGGATTTTTGGTCCATGCTTGATCTTCCTAAACAGATTACAGTAAAGGATCTGAATGGGGAAATTCACCAGAATGTTGACATGTGGAGATATTGGCAGCTGGAAGAGGGTGTTCTTACGGTTCCCCCTGAAGCCCTCCTGACTGATGATGGCAAAATGCCACCGGTTATCCATGTGGACACTGATGCCCCACTCTACTCGGATGTTGATGGTTCGGTAATTACAGAGGAAATGTGGGGCATTTACTATAAGCCGGATTGGCATTTTGGTGGAGTTCAGGGAGGCGCTTCTCCCTACAAGGTGAGTACGCCGGTTGATGAAGTGGCGATAGATCCCTACGGTCCCTCAAGTCCAGAGTTTGTTTCCAGTCAGGAATTTGCTCATATGTGGGTTTCGGCATTGGCCCATTGTCACAAGCGATTTGAGGGAACCATGCCCAAATACCATAGAGAACCATCTGGTGGAATAGGATGTTTTACACCTGACAGTTTTCCGGTATTTGATAAATTCAATGAAAATGTATTTATAATTGCAGATTCCAATCATGGTTGGAAAATGTTAGGTGTTGGTCACCTTGTGGCCGATGAAGTAATGGGTGAGAATCAGGAATTGCTGGAGCCATTCAGGTTTTCCCGTTTTGAAAAAGGGGAATTGCATCCCGTTTCAAACAGTCCGTACCCGTGGAGTTAGAAAAGTAAAATAGGAGGTAGTATGCCAGAAACGGATATCGAAAAATTTGTTAATGCCCCTGGTCGGGATGAACAGGTCAAGGAGGTAAGGGCAAAAATTGATGCCTTGGGTGTTGAGTACATTTATCTGCAATTTGTCTCGGTCACCGGGAAAATTATGGGTAAGGGCATTCCTGCAGACCACTGGGAAAGAATTGCAAAAAAGGGTTTTCAACTGGTTTACGGTGCAACCGTTAACCTGTTTACGAATCGTCATGGCGATTATCTGGGTTATGGGCCTGAGGCTGCCGAACTGGTAGGTATACCCGAACCTGAAACCATGATGCAATTGCCATGGGAACCTAAGATTGCCAGGTTTTATTGTACCCTTTTCCGAAACAGGGAAGAACCGGAAGATCCAGGTGCATTTCTGACTGCCGATTGCAGGGGTAATTTGCGACGTCTCCATGATGAGTTCCAGGACAAGCATGGCTTGCAGCTGAGGATGGGTACCGAACCAGAAATGATGTGGCTGAAAAGGGGTGAGGATGGAAAACCTGCAGGGGGATACTCCAAACCGTTCTGTTATCACATCGATCAATTTGAATCCCTACGTCCGGTTTACATGAAGGTTATCGAATATGCCCGCAAGATGGGGCTGGACATGATTCAGGGAGACCATGAAGATGCTCCCGGGCAGTTGGAACTCAACTGGGAGTTTGATGATGTACTGAAGAATGCTGACCGTCTTACAACCTACCGGCAAATTTGTGCCCAGGTTGCCAGGGAATTCAATCTGATTGCCTGTTTCATGTCAAAACCGTTCATGGGTGTTTCTGCTTCCGGTTGTCATCACAATCTCTCGCTTTGGAGAGGCGGTGAACAATCATTCCAAAGGGTAGGCAATGATCCGGACAACCTGCCAGGCATGAAAGACAATTACATGTATACGGTTGGTGGTGAAAACACCTTCATGCCTGATTCGGATAATCCCAGAATGCCCGGCAAGGTTGGATTGATGGCCATCGGTGGAATTGTCAATCATCTCAGGGCATTGACAGCCGTTGGTTCATCAACTGTAAATTCATATCGTAGGCTTTGGGATACTGGCTTCTGGGCACCTGTCTTTGCCGATTGGGGCTTTCAAAATAGAACCACCGGTTTGCGGGTATCCGCACCCGGAAGGTTTGAATACAGGTCGGTTGATTCAATGGTAAATCCCTACCTTATGGGGTCGGTCATTCTGGCTGCCGTCAGGGATGGTATAGAAAACAACCTTGATCCTGGTGAACCCGAGGAAAGAAACATTTACGAGGCAATTCAAGCCGGCAAGGATGTCCGCAAACTACCGATGTCACTTGGTGAAGCCCTTGAAGCCCTGGCCAATGATGAAATCATTCAAGGTGGCATGCCTGGTGAAATGTACCGCTTGTATCATGAATACAAAACCGATGAGTGGGAACGGTTCATGCATACGGTCACCGATTGGGATCAGGAAGAATACATCGACTGTTTACCATAAGTATAAATAACAAGTCAGGGTGTGATAGTGCACCCTGATTATCACTTAAGCATTTTGGGAGTATTTTGAAATGTGTGGAATTGCAGGGATAATTCATCGGGGAAAATCTTCTGGTGTCGGTTCTGAAATGACTGATATGCTTCAGGCCCTGAAGCACAGGGGCCCTGATTCAACAGGTTATGCCATTTATGGCGACATTGGTGATGGCGACCTGATCATGAGGGTAAAGGTTGCCGAACGGGAGGATTTGGACAAGGGCAGTAAAATCAAGTCCTTGATTCGTGAGCGTATCGGAGAGGTTGAAAATATAGTCAAAGAGCATGCAACTATTAGATCCAAGGATCAGGCTACTGATTATGCCCTTCGATATGTCCTTTCAATCAAGGACAAACCGGCCGAGATGGCAGCAACCATCGAGGAAGTTGAAGGGGTGGAAATTCTTTCCCTCGGTAGAAGACTGGAATTGGTTAAGGATTTGGGTGATGCCGCCGAAGTGGCCTCGGATTACGATTTGAAATCATTCAATGGAACGCATGCCATAGGGCACACCAGGATGGCAACCGAATCAGATGTCGATATTCGGTCGGCACATCCCTACTGGGCATTCCCTTACAATGATATTTCCGTGGTCCACAATGGCCAGATCACCAATTACTGGATCATGCGGAGGGAAATGGAGCGAATGGGACACAGATTCATGTCAAATTGTGATTCCGAACTTCTTGCCGTTTATACCGCGCACAATCTTTCGAATGGTGAAACACTTGAAGAAAGCTTGACCAAGTCAATCTATGAAATAGATGGAGTTTTCACCTATCTGGTTGCAACCAGGGACGAACTTGGAATGGCTAAGGACACAATGGCAGCAAAACCGTTGGTTCTCTATGAAAGTGACGATTTGATTGCCATGGCATCGGAGGAAGTCGCAATACGGTCAATCCTTCCGCAGGAAATCGATACCTATGATCCCTATGACGAGGAGGTACGTGTATGGCACACCTAAGTGATTCCGAATTGAGGGAAATGACCCAGGAGGAACGGGTCAAGGCCCTCGGGATGACAACGGAGCAGTTGACCGGAAGGTCAATGGCGATCGAATTTGATCCTGATGAAAAACAACGATTTGTTTATCCCTGGGCTCCGGATGTGGATTACAACAAGCGCACTGAAATTGATGCGGATGATGGAACTACAACGGAAATAAACACCCGAATCAGAAATCTGATGGCCGAGGGTTATGGATCAATAGTTATCAAGAACCCAAGGGGAAAACATGGTCTTGGAGTCGGCATACTTAACCGACTGAACCTGATTTTTGAAGGTTCATTGGGTTATTTCGCCGTCGGTTTGAACGATGGTCCCAATGTCAGGATCAACGGCCGGGTTGGCTGGTCTTGTGGTGAAAACATGATGTCGGGTTCAATAGTCATCGAAAAGAATGCCGGTTCAACCTTTGGTGCAGCCATCAGGGGTGGCGATCTTGTCTGCAAGGGATCCGTGG
>CAZHIL010000549.1:0-5176 GCA_964532985.1 uncultured Albidovulum sp.
CCCAACCTACTGATTCGAAGTCAGCCACTCTATCCAGTTGAGCTAAGGGGCCTCCTAGGAAAAACATAGATTTATTGGACTAATTGCCAGGTTGCAACCCGTATATAATACATTTTTCATTCAAAAGGTTCAAAACCAGAAAAATTTGAGTTGATAATTGGTTCCAAGGTATTCTTGAGTTCAGCTGGCTCTTAATCTCTGGCCCAATGGAATTTCGTTGATGGGGACATGTACTATGGCAGAAAATGCTGCGACCCCTACACCGATCCACCAAACCATGTCATAGTTTCCCGTTCGGTCATAAAGAAATCCTCCCAACCATACACCGATGAATCCACCAAGTTGATGGGAAAAGAATATGATTCCGTACAAGGTTGCCATGTAACGCAGACCATAGATATGACCAATCAAACCGCTGGTCAGGGGAACAGTTGCCAGCCACAAAAACCCCATTACAAGGGAGAACCAGATAATGTTGAAGGGTGTGAACGGCAACATCAGGAAAAGAATCGTGAAAATTGCCCTTAATGCATAAATTATGGTCAATACCCATTTTCTTGAGTAATGCGTGCCCAACCAACCTGCTCCCAAGGTTCCGATGATATTCGCCAAGCCTATCAGGGAAATTGTAACAGCTCCCAAGGATGAGGTAGTGGAAATACCGAGACTATCGATGAACCCACCCTTGACGATCGGTTCGCTGAATTCGGTCACAAATGCCGGAAAGTGTGCCGTAATCAAGGCCAACTGATATCCACAGGAGAAAAAGCCAGCGAAAATCAGTGTGAATGAGGGATCACCAAATGCTTTCTTTAAAATACCTGCAATGGTTTCTTCCATCTCCTGTGGTGTTGCCTTGTAGTCACTCTTGAAAACAGGGAGAGTTACCATAACCAGCAGAATGGCACCTGCAAATACCAGAAATACCGATTGCCATGGCATCAAACCCAAAAGGTATTCCGCTACCGGTGGACCTATGATTTGTCCGCCAGAACCCGCTGCCGTTGCAATACCAAGCGACATCGAGCGGTGTTTGTCTGAACTGGCCCTACCGACGACAGCCAGAATTACTCCAAAACCCGTACCTGCAATACCCAAACCAACGGCAAACTCCAGTAATTGATGGGCCTCAGGTGTCGTGGCTACACTCGATAAGACCAATCCGATGGCATAGATTATTGCTCCAAGGATTATGGCAATTCTATCGCCCATTTTTTCAGCAAGGGCTCCAAAGAATGGTTGTCCTATTCCCCAGGCAAGATTTTGAATTGCTATGGCAAAGGAAAAGTCCATTCTGGGCCATCCAAACTCCTCCGCAATGGGAATTTGGAAAACACCAAAAGTAGACCTGATTGCAAAACTGACACAGATGATCAAGCAACCACATAGGAGTATTGGGGTAATCAGATTGCTGTTTTCTACCTTTGCACTATTGTTCATCGGTAAATCTGCTGTGGATAGAAATCTGTAAAAAAGAACTTAAAATACTGAATCGTAGGGTACTGTTCAGTGGGTCCAAGTGTCTTTGCGTTCAAAGGCAAAGTTTTCGGCATAACCTCTGGGTCTGATTACCGGCTTTCTTTTCTTGGGGTCCTGTACGCTGTAGGTCAAGTTTCTTTTGATGGCATATTCAATGGCTTCCTCTTTCGTATCGAAAGCAAGCTTGACCTGAGACTGGGTGTCGGCGGAACTAGTCCATCCCATCAAGGGGTCCTTCTTGCGAGGAGAACTATGGACAAATTCCAATACCCACTTGTTGGTTCCTGCAGTTCCTGACTGCATTACTGACCTGGTAGGTTGGTAAATTAGTACATCCATCATGAAATCCCACAATTCATTCAATAAATCTGAATCTAGTAAATACCATATTCTAAATCAATAAATCATATGAACAATTATCCTAAATTTTTACTCATTTATTCATAACCCCACATCTAATCCCCTTTACCTTCTTTTTACAAATTCTTAACTCTTTCTTTAAAGTCCCTATAATATCGACCCATGACTTCCGAAATCTTTACACTTACAAAAAATCCATATCGGCAAAACGTCAAGCTGGAAGGTGGGAAACCTTTTATCCTCCATTCCGATTTCAAGCCGGCTGGTGACCAACCCCAGGCCATTGAGGAACTAACCCGGAACATTGTCGAAGGTGAAACGAACCAAGTCCTCCTCGGAGCAACTGGAACAGGTAAAACCTTTACCATGGTCAAGGTCATAGAGGCCTTGCAAAGACCCGCCATAGTAATTGCCCCGAACAAAACCTTGGCTGCACAGCTTTATGGGGAATTCAAGTCCTTTTTTCCGGAAAATTCTGTTGAGTATTTTGTCAGTTATTACGACTATTACCAACCTGAGGCCTATGTCCCAAGGACCGATACCTATGTTGAGAAGGAAGCACAGATCAATGAGCATATTGATCGAATGCGACATTCTGCAACCAGAGCACTGTTGGAGAAGGATGATGTTGTCATAGTTGCTTCAGTATCCTGTATTTATGGTATTGGCTCCTTTGAAAGTTACAGCGATATGTCCCTGGACCTGATTGCTGGACATGAATACGATCAAAGGAAAGTCATCAACAATCTTGTCGAGCAACAATACCGTCGTAATGATACGTTTTTTCAAAGGGGTTGCTTCAGGGTACGGGGTGATATCGTCGAAATATGGCCAGCCCACTATGAGGATCGTGCTTGGAGATTGTCATTCTTTGGTGATGAAGTCGAGACTGTACAGGAATTTGATCCCTTAACCGGGGAGGTGTTTGATAACCTTGACCAGATAAGGGTTTATGCCAATTCACATTATGTAACTCCTCGTCCTACCATTCTCCAGGCTATAGAGAACATCAAGGTGGAATTGCGACACAGATTGGCTCATTTGACCGAGGCTGGTAGATTATTGGAAGCACAAAGGTTGGAACAGCGTACCAATTTTGACCTGGAAATGCTTACTGCTGCAGGGGTATGTAAGGGAATTGAAAACTACTCAAGATATCTTACCGGCAGGAACCCAGGAGAACCACCCCCTACCCTTCTGGAATATCTACCAGAACAGGCAATCATGTTCATTGACGAATCACATGTTACCGTTTCTCAACTTGGGGGAATGTATAAAGGCGATTATCGTAGAAAATCTACGCTTTCGGAACATGGATTCAGATTACCCTCCTGTATTGACAACAGGCCTTTGAAATTTGAAGAGTGGGAAAGTTATAGACCTCAAACTGTGTTTGTTTCAGCTACCCCCGGAGATTGGGAACTACAGAAAACCGAAGGAGTGGTCGTTGAGCAAATTGTTCGTCCAACCGGACTTTTGGATCCTGAAATTGTAGTCAGGCCGGTTACTCATCAGGTTGATGAGCTACTGGAGGAAATCAGGGTTGTTACCCAAAAAGGATATCGGGTTCTGGTAACAACCCTCACCAAGCGTATGGCTGAAGACCTTACTGAATACCTTCATGAACAGGGTATACGGGTAAGATACTTACACTCAGATGTTGAAACCCTTGAACGAATAGAGATTATCAGAGACCTGAGGCTAGGTACCTTTGATGTTCTGGTCGGGATTAATCTGCTTAGAGAAGGTCTTGATATTCCTGAATGTGGTCTGGTTGCTATCCTGGATGCTGACAAAGAGGGCTTTTTGAGATCCGAGCGGTCCTTGATTCAAACCATAGGCAGAGCGTCCAGAAATGCCGAGGGTAAGGTGATTATGTTTGCCGATAGAATTACCAGATCCATGGAAGCAGCGATTTCCGAGACCGAGAGAAGAAGGGAAAAGCAGAAGAAATACAATGAGGAGCATGGAATCATTGCTCAAACCGTTCAGAAAAACATCTCGGATGCTTTCGCTGGAGTTTACTCCTCGGATATTGATACCAATCGCATCACTGCCGATTTGGAAACACACAAAATCGGTGCAAACCTTCAAGCGCATCTGGATGATTTGCGGAAACAAATGTACAATGCTGCAGAAAACCTTGAGTTTGAAGATGCTGCCAGAATAAGGGATGAAATCAAGCGTCTGGAAACGGTGGAATTGGTATTGGCTGATGATCCCCTGGCCAGGCAAAGCAAGGTTGAAGAAATGGTTTCGGAAGCTCTCGAAGCCCGTGGAAGATCCAAATCGGGTAAACCCGGTACAAGAAAATTCAAGAGTCCCTTAAAATAGGACATTTACAACCAAACTACTTTTGACACGGTAAAATAAGTATCGTACCCGGATTGAAACTGGGCAAGATTTGGCCTAAGAATTGCTGGAAGTAAAACTTGTATCCTTCAATCTCTGGGAAATTAAATCAGCTGTTTTCCTTGCACCGAAAAGAGCAATAAAGCTACCAAATCTAGGTCCTTGACTGGTACCAAAAAGTGTTTCGTATAAGGCTGCAAACCAGGACCTCAATGGGTCAAACTGGTGATTCTTTCCGATTGAATAAACCATTGATTGATATTCCTCACCATTATTATCTCCGGTCCAATCCAGAAGTTTGTCCCTTAACTCTTCCAGAGCAATCCTTTCCTTCTCATTTGGTGTTCGTAAACTTCTTGTCGGTGCTACCCTTTCATTGAAATAATTGATGGCGCCTTTAAGATTTCTGTACAGTTCCGGATTGTCTGATGGGTTGGCGATATTGGCATGTTTCTGAATGAGACCCCAGATAACTTCTTCATCTGCTGTGCCAGCCGCACCTACCAGATTTAAAATCATAGAATAGGAAATATCACTTCCAACCTTAGGTGGATTACCAGCATAAACATGCCAGGCAGGATTGTTCAATTGCTCAATCAATCCTTGAGATGGATAACTGGCAACAAACTTTTGTAAATCATCAACTGCTCGGGGAACAGCATCAAAGGTCAATCTTTTGGCAGTTTTCGGTTTCTGGAACATGAATAGTCCCAGAGAATCAGGTGATGAATAATCAATCCAATTCTCCATGGAAATACCCTCGCCACCGCTTGATTTAGAAATTTTCCTTCCATTCTCATCCAAAAACAGTTCATAAAACATCTCTAGGGGTGGTGGTTTACCAAAGACACGACAAAGTTTTCTTGCAAGTTCAGCTGATGGAATTAAATCCTTGCCATACATTTCATAATCAACTTCCAACTGCGCCCATCTCATGGCCCAATCCGGCTTCCATTGCATTTTTACATTACCACCTGTTACAGGG
>CAZHIL010000550.1:0-3323 GCA_964532985.1 uncultured Albidovulum sp.
TGATATTGGATTGGGTTTCAGTCCTCAGGGCCACAAGAAAAAGGAAGGTGACGGAAAAACCCCACATGGTCGTTATTACATCGACCGAAAGAACCCCTTCAGTTCATTCCATTTGTCTTTGGGTATTTCGTATCCCAATGCCAGTGACAAGAGGCAGGCTTGGAAAAGGGGATATTCGCCAGGTGGTGATATCATGATCCATGGTCTTCCCAGTAATGGAGATATCCCTTCGAGTAGGGATTGGACAAGAGGATGTATAGCCGTTACCAACGCAGAGATTGAATACCTTTACAAGATAGTGGATGTTGGTACGCCTATAATCATCTACGAATAGCCCCAGATCCAAACTGTCTGTAATTGAAGAATTGTAAGGCAATAACACTTTGCCCCTTTTTTGTTCCGTGCTTTTTTCTTTCTGAGTGATCAACCATTGCAATTCTTCGAAATCAGTAAACCTGGTTTCGAAATACCCGATTTCATTGCCAATGTTTCTCGGTAGCAGTAATTTGAAATAAACAAGGTTGTTAGGTACCAACCAGCATTACCCACCAAATCCTTCCATCGCTATCCTGTTTCCACCCTATCCCCATTCTCCTCGCCTGGGGATCCAAGATATTTTGGCGGGCTTCCTCTTCATTTAGCCAAGCACCCAAAATATCAAGTGGAACTTCAAAGGATTCGGCAATATTCTCGCCAATCAATTCTCCCTCATAACCAGTTCTGGCAACCCTTGTTATCGGTGAAGATCGGTCTGATCCGAAATGCCAGGGGCGATTTTGCAAACTCATGTCTCTTGCATGTGTAAAGGCCGCTGCATTAAGTTCAGATGAATACCTCAACCTGGAAGCATCCGTGGATGCCCTTATATTATTGATTGCTTCAAGCATTCGTCCCGGAATCAACCTAGCCTGCCTGTTGTCAATTCGATAAATCTTGGGATTGTAATTACTATCGTCCCTTGGAAGGTTGCCAAGGTCAGCCGTACAGGCTGCTAAAAAACCGAGTGTCACTAAAAATAATACGATTCTGGAGTATGTTTTTTTCAATTTTGGAGTCCGGTGAATTGTTCAATGATTGACTGTTTAGTTTTCTTGTAAATATCCACAAAAAATTGTAAATGTGCAATACATAAACAATTAACAGAAAATTTACCCGATCAAGGGGTTACATTTATTGTAAAAATTGAGTTAATTGTATCTTAAATCGTTCGAATTTATTGGGTAAACCTTATGAGCAGTTTGATTAGCAGAAGAAATTTTGGAAAATCACTCGGTGCCGGACTCGGTGTTGCCTTGCTGGGTGGAAACAGTGTTCTTGCCCAGAAAAGGCTGAGAAACATCTCTGGTTTTCGATATGAAGTTTGGGAAGATTACTTCAACGATCTCAAGCATGGTGTTATACTGGCAGATACCAAGAACAGGGTTTTGCATTATTGGTCCGAGGATGAGTCAATCTATCATTTATTTCCGGTAAGTGTTCCCTTGACACCCGAGCTAACCAGGGTGGGATATACTGAAGTCATAAATAAAAAAGAAAATCCCAGTTGGACACCTACACAAGACATGTTACGAAGAAACCCCGATTGGCCAACATATATGCCCCCGGGACCTGACAATCCGATGGGAACACATGCACTTTATCTGTCCTGGCAATATTACCGTATTCATGGAACTCATGACACCAGAAAGATTGGAAGACGTGCTTCGCAGGGATGCATTGGACTATATAACGAAGATATTGCCACGCTTTTTGATTTGGCAGAAGTTGGCACACAAGTCTTGTTGGTTTAATCTGTCGCGGTTTAACTGCTGTTTTTCAACCATTTGACTTGTTGAATGACATTTAGGCAGTTTAGTATCAATTATATGCTCAAAATTTTTTACAGATTCTTGGGTGTGACTGTTGACCAAAAAAAATTTGGTAGGTAATTTGATTTTTCTTATTTAAATCTGTAATCTTGAGTTTATGTTAGACAAACAAATTACATAATGGCATTTGTTTACTATTCGTTAAAATAAAATTTGGAGGAATGTATGAAGAAACTGGTTCTTGCAGTTGCGTTTGCAGGGTTGGCATTTGGTGCCAATGCCGGAGGATTGGATGATGCCGATACTTCGGATGAAATGGCTGCTGATCCTGATATGATGGAACCTGAGGTAGAAGAACCCTCTGAAGGAGGTGGCGGTTTTAACATGCTGACCCTCCTTTTGGTTGCTTTGCTTGCTGTCGCATTTAAGTAAAAACAATATAAAATTACCTGGACAATATTTTGTCCAGGTAATTTCTAAAGGGTTAGCAGTTCAACGACTGAACTTGCTTCCTTAGCCCTATTTTGTAATCGGGATATGCAAGTTCATATCCCAATACTGATTTTATTCTTTGATTCCTGACCCTTTTGGATTCGGAATAAAAACTACTAGCCATTTCACTTAGTTCTGCATCCTCAAAACTCGTACCTGCTAGTTTGGGTATTTTGAGGAGATCCGCTGCATAATCAATGACCTTGTCCGATCTTTCGGGAAGGTTGTCGCAAAGGTTGAAAATACCGTTGGCTGCCGGTGTGGATATTGCCTTGTTTACTATCCCGGCAATGTCCTCGACATGAATACGGTTGAAATATTGATCAGGCTTGAGGATTTTTCTTCTGTTTCCTTTTCTGAGTTGTTCCATTGGCCCTCTACCAGGTCCATAAATTCCAGCCAGTCGAAAAATGCAGAGGGGTACCCCCAGTCTGGCTGCTAATTTCTCCCAGGCATCTTCGGCCATTACCCGGTACTTACCCCTTTGGGTGGTTGGATTTACAGGTGTGCTTTCATCAACCCAATTGCCATCATGATCACCATAAACAGCCGTTGTCGAGAAATAACCGATCCATTGAAGATTGACAAATTGGTCATCTGGCTGCTGATTCAAATACTCTATGACTATGTCCTTTCCTTGTTTTGGAGGGATCGAAATCAACCAATGGGTTGCCAGTTCCAGTACATCTTCGAGAGGAGTTCCAGGCCAAAGTTTGGCACCAATACCGATTTTTTCCAGAGTATTACATGTATCCTTGGACCTGGTTGTACCGGTTATCCTCCATTTGCCAGACTTTAATAGTTCCTTGGCAGTTTGGGTTGAACTGTACCCACAACCAAAACAAAGCAAATGTTTCATAAACTGACCTGTTTCTGTTAAATATCAATATAAATGGAGTTCTAAATCTAACCAGCACCAGCCAATTGTTTCTCGGCCCAACATGCCGCATCTGCAACTACTGGTTCCGGATCAGTCTTCAGTTTTTGGACCACTGGCAGGAATTCCTCAAGATTGGAATTGCC
>CAZHIL010000551.1:0-5948 GCA_964532985.1 uncultured Albidovulum sp.
AATGGAAAAGGCCCTAGGGGAAACAACCTCAACAAAACTAATCTGGAAACCCTCGACCACAACAAGTCTGGAACTGGAGAATGCCAGAAAGGTCATCAGGTTGATTGATACCCTAGAAGAGGATGATGATATTCAGAAGGTAACCAGCAATTTCGATATTCCAGAAGAATTTTTCGATCAACTTTGAGACCCACTTGAACCCGAGCAGGTATTTCAGAATTTTTCCTGCAGGTTCCCCCATGTAGTTTGATGTGCCAGTAGTCTGTAACGAAAGCCCTGCTTTGTGATACAAATTGATGAACTTAGAAAATCCGGTACCCTCGTCGGTGTATTCTGGATGGTAATTTCGGGCTTCTGCTTTGTAGGCGTTTATGCCATAGTTAAATTTTTGGGTACAGAAGTTCCCCCTGCCCAATCAGCCTTTCTAAGATACCTTCTTGGTTTGGTTTTCATTATCCCGGTTCTGAAGGAGTTTTTTCAAACCAGATTTACCAGAGAAGAATATGTCTTGTTCGCAATCAGAGGGGTTTTTCATACGATAGGTGTCATTTGCTGGTTTTATGCCATGACCGAAATCACGATGGCCGAGGTAACCTCACTGAATTACCTTACACCGGTATTACTTTCACTGTCGGCCATCCTGATATTGGGAGAATCCATTACATTACGGCGTATGTTGGCCATATTTATCGCCCTGTTTGGGACCCTATTGATACTTCGACCCGGTTTCAGGGAATTGTCCCCTGGTCACCTCGCAATGATGATCACGGTTGTTTCCTTTACCGTATCCTACTTGATTGCCAAAAAGGTTACAGGTCGCCTCAATGCCGAAATGATAATTACGATGCTATCTCTCACGGTAACGGTTGGCTTGTTTCCCATTGCCGCTGTTATATGGATTCCTCCCACAAATGAGCAACTCTTTTTGTTGTTTCTTGTGGCCTTTTTTGCCACGGCTGGCCATTATACCATGACCAAGGCATTCTACAGTGCTCCTGTAACAGCAACCCAGCCGGTCACCTTCCTGCAACTCGTTTGGGCCACGATGCTTGGAACCTTGCTATTTGCCGAACCAATCGATTTATGGGTGGTGATGGGAGGAACTATTATTATCGGTTCAGTAACTTTTCTGGCCTGGAGAGAAGCCGTATACCATCTAAGAAGCAAGACCAAATGATCTTGAAATAGCAGGGAGTATCAATTCTAGGTGATAGGGTTGGTTCGACTTCTAATAACAACATACCACCCACTAATCAGGCCCATGATGACACAGAACAGCATTATGAAATAAAGTGGATAGGGGCCTGATTCCTTTGTCAACAGAGAACCAGCCAAAGCAGATAACCCCGAACCAATTCCGATCATTATTGCACCTCCGATTCCAGCAGCTGTTCCTGCAAGATGAGGTCTGACCGATAACATCCCGGCAGTAGCATTGGGCATGATAAGTCCGTTCCCGATACCCATGACGATAGCAAATCCAAAAAAACTTAGTGGGTGCGTTGAGCCTGCATATGTAGCCAGTATTGGTCCCGTTGGTCCTATCAGTGTAATGAAACAACCGATTATGATCATCTTGTTTATACCCAACCTGACTGACAATCTTCCGGAAAGGAAATTACCACTCATGTAACCGAAGGCTGTAAGTCCAAAATAGAACCCCAATATGCCCGGGTTTAGCCCGAATATTTCAGATCCTACAAACGGTGCCCCTCCAAGATAGGCAAAAAACACGCCTGACGAAAAGGCCGCAACAAAACAATAGCCCCAGAAACGATGTGAACGGAAAAGTTCTGGATATTCCCTGAACTGGGACCAGATATTCTCTTTTCTTGAGGGCAAGGTCTCGCCAAGGTCCAGATAGGATATGATCAGGGTTAATCCGCCTATGATCAGAAACAGGGAAAAACTTGCTTTCCATCCAAAGAGTTCATCCAGAAAGCCACCGATCATTGGTCCCAGCATTGGTGCAACAGCCATTCCCATGGTAACATAACCAATCATGGAAGCTGCTTCGTTTGCAGGATAGAGGTCCCTGACAATGGCCCTTGATAAAACCATTCCGGAAACAATTACGGCCTGGCTCATGCGAAAGAACAGAAACAGTTCGACATTTGGTGCCAACATGCAACCTAGGGACGCAATGAGAAACAATACGGCACCCCATAGAACGACCACCCGGCGGCCATAGAAATCGGATATGGGTCCCACAATGACTTGCAATACTGCATTAACGAACAGATAGGTGGCGACCGAGAGCTGCATGACCCGGTAATCTGTTTGAAAATACTCGGTCATGTTGGGAAGGGAAGGAAGAAACAAGGTCATTGAAAGGGCTGGAAGAGCCGATAAAATGATCAAGGTTGTAATATGTGGTGGTGTTTTCCGGTCAAGAAATTTTGCTGCTGTTGTATCTGTCATATTATTTACTTTGCGGTTTTTCCTCACAAAACCGTACTATCTCACCTCAACCTGAAATCACTATTGATTGAAATAAAAATTGTTTGATTTAAACTTCGCTTCTTATCAAATAGCAATAATGTTTCTCAATTTGAATTTGAACTAAGGCAATTTAATGAATGATATAGTTTCAGAATTGGAAAGACGCCGCGTTGAAGCTAGGAGCGGGGGTGGTGCCAAGAGAGTTGCAACTCAGCACAGCAAGGGAAAGCTGACAGCCCGTGAAAGAATTGAACTTTTGCTGGATGAAAATTCGTTTGAAGAATTTGACATGTTTGTGACCCACCGATGTACGGATTTTGGCATGGAACAAACAAAATTCTCCGGTGATGGGGTGGTTACCGGTTGGGGTACGATCAATGGGCGAATGGTTTATGTTTTCAGCCAGGATTTTACGGTTTTTGGCGGTTCTCTCTCTGAAACCCATGCCGCCAAGATTTGCAAGATCATGGATATGGCTGTTCAGAACCAGGCACCGGTAATCGGGTTGAATGATTCCGGAGGTGCCAGAATCCAGGAAGGTGTTGCATCCCTCGCTGGTTATGCGGAAGTGTTTCAAAGGAACATTCTTGCCTCTGGTGTCATCCCTCAAATCAGCGTGATAATGGGCCCTTGTGCTGGAGGGGCGGTCTATTCACCTGCCATGACCGACTTCATTTTCATGGTCCAGGACTCCTCCTACATGTTTGTAACCGGACCTGATGTTGTCAAGACAGTCACCAATGAAATCATCACGGCCGAGGAATTGGGAGGGGCAACAACCCACACAACCAAATCATCAGTTGCCGACGGAGCCTATTCCAACGATGTTGAAACCTTAGCTGAAGTCAGAAGGTTTTTTGATTTTCTTCCCCTGAATAACAAGGACAAGTCACCAACCAGACCCTTCTATGACGACCCTGGAAGGTTAGAACACTCTCTTGATACCCTGGCCCCGGAGAATCCCAACGTACCCTATGACATGAAGGAATTGATCCTGAAAATTGCTGATGAAGGAGATTTGTTCGAGGTAAAGGAAAATTTTGCCAAAAACATAATTACCGGATTTATAAGGCTTGAAGGTTCCACCGTGGGTGTTGTGGCTAATCAGCCCATGGTATTGGCCGGTTGTCTTGATATTGACAGCTCACGAAAAGCGGCGAGGTTTGTAAGATTTTGTGATTCCTTCGACATTCCCCTCCTTACCCTGGTAGATGTTCCCGGATTTCTTCCCGGTACTTCACAGGAATATGGTGGAATTATTGTCCATGGTGCGAAACTGCTCTTTGCCTTCGGGGAGGCAACCGTTCCCAAGGTAACCGTAATAACCAGAAAAGCCTATGGAGGTGCATATGACGTCATGTCCTCAAAGCATCTTCGAGGAGATTATAACTATGCCTGGCCCAGTGCTCAGATTGCAGTCATGGGAGCAAAAGGCGCGGTTGAAATACTATACCGCTCGGAGATAAACGACAGCGAACTGGTCAAGCAAAGAACCGAGGAATACGAAAACAGGTTTGCCAACCCGTTTGTTGCAGCCGAAAAAGGCTTTATTGATGAAGTGATAATGCCTCATTCAACCAGGCTTCGGGTATGTAGGGCTTTTGCCACCTTAAGAAACAAGAAGGCCCAAAATCCTTGGAAAAAGCATGACAATATACCTCTCTGATTCGATATCCAGATAAGCAAAGGCATGAAAGTTGTTTGAAAAAATTTTAATAGCTAACCGAGGCGAAATAGCCTGTCGGGTTATCAAATCAGCAAAAACCCTTGGCATTAAAACTGTTGCCATTTATTCGGAAGCTGACAAAAAATCCCTGCATGTTCAAATGGCTGATGAAGCAGTCTTTATCGGTCCTCCTCCAGTCAATCAATCTTATATCCTGATCGACAATATCATGGAAGCGATCGCTAAAACCGGGGCTGATGCCGTCCATCCGGGCTATGGGTTTCTTTCGGAAAATTCTCAATTTGCCAAAAGACTGGAAGAATCCGGTATCACCTTTATAGGACCACCTGTAAAAGCCATCGAAGCCATGGGTGACAAAATTGCATCCAAGAAAATTGCCCATGAATCCGGAGTTTCCACTGTTCCGGGCTATCTGGGGGAAATCAATTCGCCTGAGCACGCCCTGGAAATTGCCTGTGAAATTGGTTTTCCAGTTATGATCAAGGCTTCTGCCGGTGGTGGTGGCAAGGGTATGCGGATTGCCTGGGACAAGGATGGCGTTGCCGAGGGTTACCAATCGTCCCGAAATGAAGCATCAAGTTCCTTTGGTGATGATCGCATACTGATCGAAAAATTTATTACCACACCTCGTCATATCGAGATTCAGGTACTTGGGGACAAACACGGTAATTTCGTTTACCTCAATGAACGAGAATGCTCCATCCAGCGCAGAAATCAGAAGGTTATTGAAGAAGCCCCCTCACCTTTCCTGAACCAAGATACCAGAAAGGCCATGGGAAACCAAGCCGTGAGTTTGGCCAGGGCAGTTGATTATTTTTCGGCAGGAACAGTAGAATTCATTGTTGATAGTGACCGGAATTTTTACTTCCTTGAAATGAACACCCGATTGCAGGTCGAACATCCCGTTACCGAACTCATCACGGGAGTAGATTTGGTCAAGGAGATGATCAATGTGGCCGATGGGAAAGAATTGTCCCTGACACAGGAACAGGTTGGGATTGATGGTTGGGCCTTTGAATCCAGGGTCTATGCCGAGGATCCAAGAAGAAACTTTCTTCCTTCAATCGGACGAATAACCAAATATAGCCCTCCCGATGAGTTCAATGATGGTATGAATGCCATCAGGAATGATACAGGCGTTTTTGAAGGAGGCGAGATTAGTGTGCATTATGATCCGATGATCGCCAAACTTTGTACCTGGTCCACTGATCGCAAATCAGCCATTGAAACCATGCGAAAGGCGCTTGATACCTTCGAAATTGAAGGTATTACCAGTAATATCTCCTTTCTGTCGGCCGTCTTCGATTATCCCAAATTCATAAGTGGTGATATAACCACTGGCTTTATTGAAGAGGAATTTGCAGAAGGTTTTTCTGGAGTTGAACACTCTGAGGAGACAATTGAGAGGATTGCCTCCTGTGTCACCATGATGCATCGCTTTTCCGAAATCCGTCGAACAAGAATTTCGGGTCGGTTGGCCAACCATATGCGCAAGGTAGGTAATGACTGGATTGCTAGGATCAATCAAACAGAACTGAACATCTCCCTTGATCCATTCCAGAATGGATGCAGGGTCAAAGTGAACAAGGCCAAGGAATTGACAATTACCTCGGCATGGACCCCGGGCAATACCCTTGCAGAATTTGATATTGGAGGTGACCAGATGCAGTTGCGGGTCAAACCCATTTCCGAGGGCTATCATATAGAATACCGGGGTGCTGAACTGGATGTTCTCGTCCGTACCGGTCGGCAACAGGAACTGGGTTCATACATGAAGGAAAAGGAACTGCCTGATACAAGCAAATATCTCCTTTGTCCC
>CAZHIL010000552.1:0-1875 GCA_964532985.1 uncultured Albidovulum sp.
GATATTTACCTGAGAACCTGGTAGGAAGGCGATTACCCCACCCAGATCTACCGTAAATCCGCCCTTAACGCGGTTTACAATGGAACCTTCGACTTTTTCGTTGTTTTCATGGGCCTTGAGCAACCTCTCCCAAGCTTCCTCACGGCGAGCTCTTTCCCGTGAAATGACGGCAAGACCGCTGCCATTCTCGACACTTTCGTAATAGACATCTACCTCATCACCAACATTGATCTCTTCGAGGTTACCTGGACCGGTAAATTCCTTGTAATCTATTCGTCCTTCTACCTTGGAACCAACGTCAATAATGACCTGTCCTGATTCAATTGCTAAAATTTTGCCTTTTACGACATTTCCTACCTTGGGACTTTCAAGGGTAAAATATTCATCAAGAAGTGTTTCAAACTCCTCCATAGTGTTTTCTGTTTGCACCGAATTGAGCTCCTAAATAATGTTTTTACTGGCCTTCGGTTGATTCCGACGGTCTTGAAAATTAATAATACTGCTTCTGCAATTTGCAGGGACTATTAACTAGTTATCCCTTAACCCAAGTTCAACCTTGGCAATCACCAGTTCAGTTGATTGTTTTACGTTCAAGTTAGAGGTATTAATCAAGATTGCCTCTTCAGATTGAATCAAGGGGGCATTTTTTCTGGTAGAATCTCTCAGATCTCTTTCCACAAGCGTATCAAATACCTCCTGATAAGTTACCACTTCGCCTTGGCCCATAAGTTCCTGGTATCTTCGATTGGCCCTGACCTCCTGGCTTGCCGTTACAAAGAACTTTATATCGGCATCTGGACAAATTACGGTACCGATATCTCTCCCGTCCAGTATAGCACCCTCTCCCTTGTGTGCAAAGTTGCGCTGGAATTCAATCAGGGTTTCCCTTACCTCGGGAATGGAAGCAACTACCGAAGCAATCTGGGATATTTCGGGCGCTCTCAACCCTTCCTGCTGCAAATCTTCAATACTGAGGTCTTTTGCCTCCCGAACGGCATTCCATGGGTTTTGATCCAATTGCTTTTTGACAAGATTCTTGGCAACTGCCCGATAAACCAATCCCGTATCCAGATAAGGCCAATCAAAGTGTTTCGCTAGGTTTCTTGCAATGGTACCCTTCCCCGAAGCTGCAGGACCGTCAATTGCGACAACAAATGGTTTCATGAATGGTCATTCGTGATAGTAAACTGGCATTTATATTTTTGTATTGAATTTTCTCATACCATTAATATGCGGAATCTTCAAAATTATAGCAAAATGACAATCTAGTAATGAGCAATTTGAGTTAAGGAGTTCAAATTCAAAACATATCAGGATATTTTGGAATAATGCACAAATTCCGACCAAAATTTAGATTCCTGATCAGATAGAAATCTAGAACTTCCTAAAAGCATGCTTGCCTAGATGATGGTCAACCCCTTCAAAAGGTTACCTAGTTAGCCATTTGCCGTAGTAGGTCACACATTCTAGAAAAGAAGCAACTACATCTGCATCGGCAATGATCATGCCATCAGGTTTCGAGAAGCTTTAGCTGGTCTGTGATTGTCAAGGAGAGTTTTTTGAAAATGTAGAATTCCAGCCAAGAACAAGTTTTTATTTGTGAATATTTCGACTAGAGATTTTTCAAGTCACTAATCATTGTCTTGTCTTTCAGCGAACGTTTCCAACAAGCTGGGTACCGAACCGGATATCCCCAACATATGAAAACAAACAAGGTAATTGTGAAATTTGAAAATTTTGAACCTATATTTGATGCTGATAAACATTTAAGACACATGATTTTCCTAAGATCTATGGTCAATAATTATTCAGGCATATTCATTTTCCAGGACATCATTGTATGCATTCAGGTGAACAAAAACCCTTGATAGGATT
>CAZHIL010000553.1:0-2585 GCA_964532985.1 uncultured Albidovulum sp.
TTGCAAGTATTTCCGGATTGGAAAGCATACAAAACACTGATGAATACATCCGGTGGCTTGATCTTCGTAATGAAACCCTAGGATCAGTAAGAAAATTACAGGTACTTGAAGCAAGAAAAAAATATTATGAAGAAGAAGTAAAGAGGTTTCGAGAGGACTTGTCATATGCCCTGAAAGAGGCAAAAATCGACTGCAAGGACCATTGGAACTTGGAAACTCTGATTTCAACCGCAGAAAACCTCATTGAAAGACATAAGGAAATAAAATCAATACGAAATCAACATTTGAGGGCAAAGGTTACTCACCAGGCAAGGTTGAATGCATTCACCGAAGCTAAAACCAATAAATCCAAGTGGACGGAGAAATGGGCAAAGGCTTGTCAAAGGACATTATTCGGTGAATCCACCGTTTCTGCAATGAAGGAAAACATCATTATACTCGATCAATTGATTCCCAAGGTATCTGAATTGAACAGCCTGATGGATAGAATTGAAAAAATGAATGCTGATCAGAACTGGTTCACCCAAAATGTCAAGGAATTGGCTCTTAAACTGGGTATTGAAGGTGATGATGTCCTGCAATTGTGGAAATCCGTTGAGGAACATGTTCAAAACAACATCAAGATCAACAATGAAAACAGGAACATCAAGGCTGATCTCGAAAATAGATTGGAGGAAAAACAGGGTCTTGAGGAGGATCTAACCAGAATTAACAAGACCATTGCAGAATTCGGCGTTCTCTATGGTGAGAAAAATCTGGAGGAAATAAAGAATTGTTGTATCAGGGCTGAAAGATTCCAGGAATTGAAATTCGACGAGAAAAAAGTACTGGAAAATATTCGAGAGACCATGGGATTGCCCTCGAAACAGGAAGCGGTTGATCAGCTCAAAGGTCTGATTCTAAGTGATCTTGAAAGTGAAAAAGAGACCTTGGAAATAAAATTGAATGAGTGTGAGAGGGAACTGGAGGAAAGGCTGTCAATCCAAAGTGAGGCAAGAAGGGAATTGGAAACTGTTTCAGGAGATGATTCGGTTGCTCGTATCAAGGAGCAGCATGAGAATTTGCTGATTGACCTGCAGGAAAGGGTACGTTCCCACCTGAAGAACAAATATGGAATCATCGCACTTGAACATGCCATCAGGAAATTCAGGGACACCCACAAGAGTGAAATGATGACACTGGCCTCGCAGATCTTCGCCAAAATCAGTTGCGGGAACTACAAGTCTCTTGGTACCACTACGGAAAAGAAGAAGGAGATATTGACGGTAGAACCGAAGGAAGGAGGGACCATGTTTTCCCAGGATCTATCCAAGGGTACCCGGTTTCAATTATATCTGGCACTGCGCATTGCAGGTTTTTATGAAATCATAAAAAGCAACCAGTCGGCTCCTTTTCTGGCCGATGACATACTGGAAACCTTTGATAACGAAAGGACTGCCGAAGCCTTACAGGTTCTGGAGGAGATGGGTAAAAGATGTCAGGTGATTTACTTTACCCACCATGAACATATTCTGGATATAGCAAGGAAGGTTTGCCCAAACGTTAAAATCCACACCCTGGAACCAACCATCTGATCAAGGATGAATTCATCTCCACTGTTTTTCTTTTCTGGCCCTGAAGGCATTTAACGTTTTGCCAGAGGCAAAATCGTGCTTCGCCAGCACCTTCTGGATTGCCACCATACACTCATCACGTATTACTTCGAGTTCCCTGACGGTTTTACCTTCAGCTTGCTGATTGGTACCAAATTCAAATTTATCAAGCAAATCCTCGGTAAGTTCCGGCCCGTCCATGTTGCACCAGGGCATGGTAAGGGTCGGGCCAAATTTTTCCATGAATTTTCTGGCCCCGCCATCGCCTCCTGCCATCATGTAGAGTTGGTTCATACCCATGACTGCCCATCTTAGTCCCGGACCGTAAACAATACTCTCGTCCAACTCCCTGGTTGTAGCCATACCTTCGTTGAGCATATGCAAGATTTCACGCCACATGGCTTCCTGAAGGCGATTGGCTATATGAGCCGGAACTTCTCTGTTCACCATCAGCACTTGCATGCCAATGTCCTCATAGAATTCCCTGGCTATGTCTTTTGCTTCCTCAGAGGTCAATTTACCTTCCACGATTTCGACCAGTGGACAGAGATAAACGGGATTGAACGGATGTCCCACGATAAATCGTTCGGGATGCTTCAGATTTTTTTGAAGGTCAGTAGGCAGAAAGCCCGAGGTACTTGAGGAAATTACCACATCTTGGCGTGCTGCCTCTGATACAGGCAGAAGAGCCTTTATTTTCAATTCCTCGATTTCAGAAACGCTCTCTTGGATAAAATCGGCCTTTTCGGCCATTTCCAAGGGATTGGTGGTGAATTCAAGCTTTCCAGGGGGTGGTAAGGGTATTCCCTCGGTCAACTGAGAAAGGGCCTGTCTGGAATTGTCAATGGAATCCCGCAACCATTTTTCCATGGCCGGGTCAAAATCAGCTGCGATTACATTTACCCCACAGTGAATGGCTCTGGCGGCCCAACCGCCACCAATAACACCTGTACCAAGTAGTCCGAGTGTTTTTACGTTCATGTTTATTGCTCC
>CAZHIL010000554.1:0-4174 GCA_964532985.1 uncultured Albidovulum sp.
TTACGAAAAAAGGGGGAAATCGGCCCTGAAACGGGTAAATCCCGGTGACGGAAACGATCTTCATTATAACATCTCGATTCCAAACACCTGTTGTCAAGGGGATTCGCAATGTTTATATATTTTACGGGCAGGCACTAACTAAAAATTGTAAGGTGTTTCCTTTCAAAATGTTTACACTATCCCAGAAACCTCATAGAAATAAGAATGGAGGACAATTGAAAATGAACTACTTGAGTAAGGGTATTAAGGCATTATTGATATCCACTATTGTTTCAATAGCTGGAACAACATTTTCTTTCGCAAGTGAAGACCAAAATGTAATTGTTTCACACGGCATATCTAAATTCGGTAATTTGAAATACCCCAGTGATTTTCAACATTTTGATTATGTAAATCCAGTAGCACCCAAAGGTGGGGAGATTTCCATCGCAACCTACGGCAATTTTGATTCAATGAATCCCTATAGCCGCAAGGGACAATCGGGGGCCCTATCTTCTATTTTCTTTGAATCCATGCTTGAAGGCAGTGCCGATGAGGTAAGTTCGGTTTATGGTTTGCTTGCTGCAAACATAGAATATCCTGAGGACCGAACCTGGGTAATATACAATCTTAGACCCGAAGCAAGGTTTTCCGATGGATCCGAACTGACAGCTGAAGATGTGATGTTCAGTTATGAACTGCTTCTGGAAGAGGGATTGGCCTCTTTCAAATCTGAATTGGGAAAGGCAGTTGTTTCGGCTGAAATCCTTTCACCCTACAAGATAAAATTCACTTTTAATTCAACCGATCGTTCAACAAGAAATGATATTACCCTGATTGGCGGGTTACCCATTTTTTCCAAAAAATGGTTTGAGGATACTGGTGCAAAACTTGATGAATCCAGATTGGAACCAGCGTTGGGATCGTCTCCATATGTACTCGAAACCATGGACATAAACAAAAGTCTGGTTTATAGAAGAAACCCGGATTATTGGGGAGCAAACATCCCTACCATGATAGGACGAAGCAATTTTGACCGTATACGGATTGATTACTTTGCTGATCAGGAAGCAGCTTTTGAAGGATTCAAGGCAGGTGAAACGACCTTTAGACCCGAATATATTTCGAAAAACTGGGCGACCAGATATGATTTTCCTTCAATTGAAAAGGGTTGGGTTGTCAAGGATGAAATTCCTGATGGAAGTCTGCCGAATGGTCAGAGTTTTGCCTTCAATCTGAGAAAGGAAAAGTTCCAGGATATTCGGGTGAGAGAAGCCATTTCCCTGATGTTCAATTATGAATGGACCAATGCAACCACCTTTCATGATTTGTATAAAAGAATTGATGCCTACTGGGAAAACAGCCCTCTCAAGGCGGAGGGTTTACCATCAGCAGAAGAATTGATTGTGCTCGAACCCCTCAGAAATATGCTGCCTGAAAAGATATTTACCGAAGAACCTGTAATTTCACCTGTATCAGACCCAGAAAGAAGACTGGACAGGAGGAATTTGCGAGCAGCCTCCAGACTTCTGGATGAAGCAGGTTGGATGGTAGGGGATAATGGTATTCGCAATAATGCAAGCGGACAGCAGCTTGAGATTGAATTCCTGACTGCATCAGCAACTTTTGAAAGAATTATTCAACCCTTTGTTGAGAATCTGAAACAGTTGGGAATTGATGCCTACCTCCAGAAGATCGATCCGGCCCAACTCCGTCAGAGGGAAAAGGACCGTGATTTCGATATCATTACAACCAACTTTCCGATTAGTTTTGAACCCGGTGGTGCTCTGAGACAATATCTGGGTTCGGAATATGTGGATGGAATTTTCAATGATACTGGCTTTGCCAATCCGGCAGTTGACGAAATCATAACCTATATTCTGGATGCCAATACCATCGAGGAACTTGAAAGAGGAGTGATTGCCCTGGATAGGGTACTTCGTCAACAGCGCATCGTGATTTTCCATTGGTACAAGGACTTCCATACTGTTGCCTATTACGACATGTATGAATATCCCGAAAATATACCTCCCTTTTCATTGGGCTTTTTGGATTTTTGGTGGTCCAACGAGGAGAAGCGTCAGAACCTAATATCCCAAGGTGCATTCAGCGAATAAAGGTTTGAAACTTTAATGGGAGCCTACATCCTTCGAAGGTTGGCCTTGGTCATACCTACCCTTCTGGGTATCATGATTATCAATTTTACCCTGGTGCAATTTGTGCCGGGAGGTCCGATTGAACAAATCCTGGCTCAGATGGAAGGTGAAGGGGATGTCTTCGCCAATTTTGCAGGTACAGGTAATGAAATTGCCAATGAACGATTGGGTTCAGATGACAAATATCTTGGTGCTACCGGTCTTCCAGAGGAATTTCTAAAGGAGCTGGAAATTCAGTTCGGATTTGACAAACCTCCCCTGGAGCGGTTTCTGAACATGATGTGGGATTATCTGAGGCTGGATTTTGGTGAAAGCTATTTCCGGTCCATCAGTGTCATTGATCTTGTGTTGGAAAAAATGCCGGTCTCGATTTCTTTGGGTTTATGGTCAACCTTGCTGGCCTATTGGATTTCCATTCCATTGGGTGTCAGAAAGGCAGTAAAAGATGGTAGCAAGTTTGATACCTGGACTTCAGGGGCTGTCATCGTTGGCTATGCCATTCCGGGATTCCTTTTTGCCATCCTGCTATTGGTACTCTTTGCCGGTGGTTCCTATTTCAAGATATTTCCCCTCCGGGGACTGGTCTCCGACAATTTTACCGACCTCTCGCTAATTGGCAAGATCATTGATTATTTCTGGCATATTTGCCTCCCCGTGGTTGCCTCGACCATTTCCGCATTTGCTACCCTTACCCTATTGACCAAGAACACTTTCCTTGAGGAGATCAACAAGCAATATGTCATGACAGCCCGGGCCAAGGGATTGACCGAAAGAAGGGTACTTTACGGCCATATCTTCCGCAATGCCATGCTAGTGGTCATTTCAGGATTTCCGGCCATCTTCGTTGCTGTTTTCTTCAGTGGTTCACTCATTATTGAAACCATCTTCTCGCTGGACGGTTTGGGCAGATTGGGTTTTGAGGCTGCAGTTGCGAGAGATTATCCGGTTATTTTCGGCACCCTGTTCGTGTTTGGGTTGCTTGGATTGGTCGTGGGTATCATCTCCGACCTAACCTATGTTTGGATTGATCCCCGCATAGATTTTGAATCCAGGGAAACATGATTAATCTATCTCCAATTAATCAACGAAGACTGAAGAACTTCAGTTCCAACCGTAGAGCGGTTTGGTCTCTGCGTATCTTCATGGTGCTTTTTGTCATTTCCCTATTCTCTGAATTCATCGCCAACGAAAAACCCATTCTGATCAATTATCGTGGCGATCTGTATTTTCCCATCATGTCCTTTCACTCCGAGAAGGAATTTGGAGGTGAATATCTCACTGAAGCAGTTTACCGAGACATCGAGGTTCAATGCCTGATCAAAACCGGTGGTATCCTTGATTGTGTCTATGAGCCGGAAGACATTTTGGAAGATGCCCAAGATGGGATAGTCGATGGGGAAGAAATCTCAAGTGGCTGGATGATATGGCCTCTCATTCCCTTTTCCTATGATACTGTTGATGATTTGGGTAAACCTGCACCATCAGCACCTGATTCCGAACATTGGCTGGGAACCGATGATACTGCAAGGGATGTTTTGGCTAGGGTAATCTATGGTTTCCGCCTGTCCATACTCTTTACTGGGGTGGTTACCCTCCTGACATCCGTCATTGGAATCGCCGCTGGTGCTGTTCAGGGGTATTTTGGGGGCTTAATTGACTTGTTCTTCCAGCGGGTCATTGAATTGTGGGGATCCACCCCGTCTCTTTATATCATCATTATTGTAGCAGCGATTTGGCAAATGAACTTTTGGTTATTGGTATTCTTGATGACCCTATTTGGCTGGACTAGCCTGGTCGGCGTGGTAAGGGCCGAAAGCTTCAGGGCACGCAATTTTGAATATGTCCGGGCAGCCAAGGCCATGGGAGTTTCCAATACTGTTATTATGTTCAGGCATTTGCTGCCCAATGCCATGGTTGCTTCTGTAACACTTTTGCCTTTTATCATTACCGGAACAATCGGTTCACTGGCTGCCTTGGATTTTCTTGGATTTGGCTTGCCCTCCTCGGCACCTTCCCTTGGACAATTGACACTTCAGGCC
>CAZHIL010000555.1:0-4193 GCA_964532985.1 uncultured Albidovulum sp.
GGATAGGGAAAAAGCGGCAAAAACAAGATTGGCCTGTCTGGATATGTTGGCTACCGATAAAATATTATTTTCCGGAGGACATATTCGGGGACCCAGAATCTGTAATATTGTATCTTCAGGAAGTGGCTACCAACTAGAAGGATAGCCATGGGTTCAACCTCTTTCTAACCAATAATTTAAAGGGATAAATTAATGGAAAAAAACAAAGCACTTGATGCTGCCATTAGCCAAATTGAAAGGAATTTTGGCAAGGGGTCGATTATGAAACTCGGCCAGGACAGCACGACACAAGAGATTGAGGCAACGTCAACAGGCTCTCTTGGACTTGATATAGCCCTTGGAATAGGTGGCTTGCCTAAGGGTAGAATTATTGAAGTTTACGGCCCTGAGGCTTCAGGCAAGACCACACTTACCTTGCAGGTCATTGCCGAAGAACAGAAAAAGGGGGGGATTGCAGCGTTTGTCGATGCAGAACACGCCCTTGACCCTGTCTATGCCAGAAAGTTGGGAGTTGATATTGATGAATTGCTGATTTCACAACCTGATACAGGAGAACAGGCACTGGAAATTACCGATACCCTGATTCGCTCTGGTGCAGTATCTGTCGTTGTTGTTGACTCCGTAGCTGCCTTGACTCCCAAATCGGAATTGGAAGGGGAAATGGGTGATTCACAGGTAGGAGTCCAGGCCCGACTGATGAGTCAGGCTATGAGAAAGCTGACCGGTTCAATCAATCGCTCAAATTGCATGGTTATTTTCATCAATCAGATCAGAATGAAGATAGGTGTAATGTTCGGTTCACCCGAAACAACAACTGGTGGTAATGCACTTAAATTTTATTCTTCGGTACGGCTTGATATCAGACGTATCGGTGCCATCAAGGTCAGAGATGAGGTTGTTGGAAGCTCAACTCGTGTAAAGGTTGTGAAGAACAAATTGGCTCCACCATTCAAACAAGTTGAATTTGATATTCTCTATGGCGAAGGTATATCCAAAGGTGGTGAAATAATTGATCTTGGGGTCAAGCATGATATTATCGAGAAGTCTGGGTCCTGGTTTTCCTACAAGGATGAAAGAATGGCACAGGGTAGATCCAATGCCGTAAATTTCCTGAAGGAATATCCCGAGATATCCGATGAGATAGAAAATCAAATCAGAGAGATTTGTGGATTAAAAATCAAACCTGAATAAAGTTGAAGTACTTGGTTCGGATATTACGTACCAATTCAGGTAACATTTATTTCCTGACCTGACTTTGAACTCGGGATTATTCGAAAAAGATGACTAGCTTAAGCGACATTCGGACAAAATTTCTTTCCTATTTCGAAAACACCGGACATGAAGTGGTTGCCAGTTCACCACTGGTTCCCAGAAACGATGCCACCTTGATGTTTACGAATTCGGGCATGGTTCAATTCAAGAACATTTTCACCGGCTTGGAAAAAAGGGATTATACCAAGGCTGTAACTAGCCAAAAATGTGTTCGGGCAGGAGGCAAACACAACGATCTTGACAATGTTGGTTATACGGCTCGGCACCATACTTTTTTCGAAATGCTGGGCAATTTTTCATTTGGCGAATATTTCAAGGAACAGGCCATATATTATTCTTGGGACCTCATTGTCAGAGAATTGGGGTTATCCAAGGACAGGCTTCTATGTACAGTATACCATGACGATGAGGAGGCTGTATCCTATTGGAAAAAGATTGCTGGATTCACTGACGATAAAATTATCCGAATAGCCACGTCCGACAATTTTTGGGCAATGGGTAATACTGGTCCCTGTGGACCTTGTTCGGAAATATTTTATGATTATGGGGAAGGGATTCCGGGTGGTCCTCCAGGTTCTCCGGATGAAGATGGCGACAGATTCGTGGAAATATGGAATCTGGTCTTCATGCAATTCGAAAGGGATGATGAAGGTAAACTTACTCCACTTCCCAAACCCTGTATTGATACGGGAATGGGGTTGGAAAGAATAGGATCAGTTCTGCAGGGGAAAACGGACAATTATGAAACTGACCTGTTCAGAAAACTGATTGAAGCCTCGGCTGACATCACTTCAACCGATCCCGATGGTCACGGGAATGTCCATCACAGGGTGATTGCCGATCACCTAAGGGCAGTTTCCTTCCTCATCGCCGAAGGAGTCCTGCCGTCAAACGAAGGAAGGGGTTATGTACTGAGGAGGATTCTCAGAAGAGCCATACGTCATGTTCATTTGCTTGGATACCAAGGAGCATTGATCAATTTGTTGGTCCCACATCTTGTTACTGAGATGGGGGCTGCCTTTCCAGAACTAAGACAATCAGAGGCAATGATTGCCGAAACAATAAAAGGTGAAGAAGAAAGGTTCCGAAAAACATTGGATAGGGGTTTGAAACTACTTTCATCTGAATTGACAAAGCTTGAAACTGGCAAGTTGTTCCCAGGTCAAACAGCATTCAAACTTTACGACACCTACGGTTTTCCACTTGATCTGACCCAGGATGCCCTGAGGGAAAAGGGTCTTAAGGTAGATGAAGTAGGATTTGAAGCCGAAATGGCCAAGCAAAAGGAACAAGCTAGGTTGAGTTGGGTCGGTTCAGGTGAAATCGCTGACAATAAAATCTGGTATGAAATTCTTGATACATGTGGGCCTTCTGAGTTTCTAGGCTATGAAATGGAACAGGCCGAAGGACAAATTCTGGCCATCACTGATGGTACAGAGCTCTTATCAAAGACTGGTAAAGGTAGCAAAGTACAAATCATTACCAATCAAACTCCCTTCTACGCAGAGTCTGGAGGTCAAGTTGGTGACAAGGGGATCATCAGAACCGAAACAGGTACGGCAAAAGTTTATGACACCAGAAATCACCTGGGTATGATTTTTCATTATGCCGAAATAACAGAAGGTGAAATCGAACCTGAAACTTCGGCCAAGTTGGAAATTGATGCCCGAATTCGCAAGGAGGTAAAGTGCAATCATTCTGCAACCCACCTTTTGAATGAAGCCTTACGGGAGGTTTTGGGCAATCATGTTGTTCAGAAAGGCTCGCTTAACGATGAAAACAGGTTGCGCTTTGATTTTTCCCATAATCATCCACTACAGTTGGAGGATATCACCAGAATAGAAGAAATCGTTAGTCATTACATTTGGCAGAATGCACCTGTAAATACTTCGCTTATGAGTTTGGAGGAAGCCCTTGAAATGGGATCACAGGCCTTGTTTGGCGAAAAATATGATGATGAGGTCAGGGTGGTTTCCATGGGACATTCTCCTGATTCCGGCAAGGGCAGGAACCAATCCACCTTTTCAATCGAACTTTGTGGCGGTACCCATGTGGGATTAACTGGTGAAATAGGGCTTTTTATTACGACCGGTGAATCCTCCATTTCTGCTGGAGTACGACGAATTGAGGCCATTACTGGGGAAAAAGCCCGTAAGTATTTGGCAAATCATGACCTGATCATGGCTGAAATTGCTTTGGCTCTGAAGGTCCAACCAGAACATGCAGTTCATCGTGTTTTGCAACTTCAAACCGAGCGAAACAACCTCAAGAAGGAAAATGAACGTTTAAAACGCGAATTACTTATCAGTCGGCAAACCGGTTCAGATACTGATAATTCACTTCAAGCTCAGTCTGGTGGAAACAGTCCCGATCAACTCTCGGGAAAAATTGGAGAAAACAATTTTCTGATTAGAATCTTCCATTCCATTTCCCCCAAGGATTTGCCTATTTTAATAGATGAGGAAAAGAAACAAATAGTGCAGGGCATTGTCGTCTTATTAGCTGTTTTCGATAACAAAAGCTCTGTTGCGGTTGGTGTCACCAAAAATCTCGAGGGAAAATATTCCGCCGTGGATATAGTAAGGAACATAGTACCCCTTCTTGGAGGCAAAGGAGGCGGTGGAAGAAATGATTTTGCCAGAGGTGGGGGATCAAGGACTGATAATCTGGAAAAGTTATTGCCTGAAATTGAAAAAGTAATAGGAGGTTAGAATGAAAGGGTATTGGATTGCAAGGGTTGATGTTCACGATCCCGAAGGTTATGGCGAATATGCCAAGATAGCGACTCAAGCTGTAGAGGAATTTGGTGGCAGGTTTCTGGCCCGGGGAGGCAAGTTTCTTTCCAAGGAGGGTACGAATCGCCAAAGAAATGTAATTGTGGAGTTTCCCAGCCTGGAAAGTGCCAACAACTGCTATAATTC
>CAZHIL010000556.1:0-9539 GCA_964532985.1 uncultured Albidovulum sp.
ATTCAATTCCTTGACTTCTGTCAGCCTTTCCACTTCCCGTCTGACTTCATTGGTTTGTTGGTTGACTATATTTGTTCCAAATCCCAACAATAGCGTCAAGCACAACCAGATAAAAAAAGCTGGCCAACTCATATCTAAACAAATTTATTCCTGAACCTTGACAGCAGCGAGGGCATTGCCAATTCGTTTTCGATACAGTTGCGAATTCCCACTCTCAATTTTGCCGAACGAGCCCTGGGATTGCGATTGATTTCCTCTGCTGTTGGCTTGATCGGCTTGGAATTTTTAACCCTGAAAGGAAATTGTTTCTGCTCTTCATGAGGGAAATATCGATTCCTCTCTTCAATTGGATTAAGAAAGTATTTTACAATCCGATCCTCCAAAGAATTAAATGTAACTATTGCCAATAATCCCCCTGTTCTCAAAACCCTGGCAGCAGCCTGCAAACCTTCTTCCAATTGTTCCAGTTCCCTGTTGACCACCAATCTCAAGGCCATGAAACTTTTGGTTGCGGGATGTATTTTATTTTTGCCGGAATTGGGTATGAACTGCTTGATGAGATTTGCCAACTGAAGCGTTGAGGTTATTGGTCCGTTTTTTCTTTCATTTATAATGCCCCTTGCAATTTTTCTTGCTGCCCTTTCCTCGCCAAAATAATAAAACAAATCAGCCAATTGAGACTCGGAATATTGGTTTACAAGTTCGGCAGCTGTTGTACCCCTTTGTGACATTCTCATATCCAATGGTCCATCCTTATTGAAGGAGAACCCACGTGTACCCAGATCAAACTGTGAGGATGACACACCCAGATCTAATACGACACCGTTCAGGGGGAAATATGCCTGGATTTCGCTCTTTTGGTCAAAATTACCAAACCAGCTTGCCAAAAATACAATCTTTTCACTGTATTCACTCGGAAGACTGCAATATTGCTTTTTTGCCTCAGGGTCACAATCCAGGGCAATGACTTTGTTGGCCCCCGCTGCAATCAAGGCCTTTGAGTAACCACCTGCCCCAAAGGTTCCATCAAGCCAATTGCCTTCAATTGGGGAAACCTCTTTCAGAAATTCTTCCAGAAGTACTGGTATATGAGTACCGGAATTTTCCAATTGTTCCAGGTCTTGTGTCATTTTCCCTATTCATTCAAGCAATACCAAAGGATTGGAAATGACCTCATCGTCTCTGAACATTGCTTCCAGTTCCTTTTGCCTTTGCGAATATTTCTCTGGATTCCATATCTGGAAACTCTCGCCTTTACCCGCAAAACAGACATTGCTACCTAATTCCGCCTTGGTTCTGACATGCTGCGGCAGTAACATCCGGCCATTTGGGTCAATTTGTACAGCAATTGATTTGGTTTCAAAAAAGTTGTCGAGAAATTCCCGTTTTGGGGTACCCCTGGGAAATTTGGATTTGATGTTTTCATGAATTTCCCTTGAAAGGGTTAGTGGATAACATTCTAGGTGGTTTTGCCTGTTGTCACCAAAAACAATCACCAGGGTGTTTTGATCCAATTCCTTCCCGACCCTGGCATTTTCCTCAATAATGATACGGCGATAATCAGCTGGTATGGATACCCTTCCCTTTTGATCCATTTTATGGGTACTTTCCCCACGAAAAATTGTCAGCAATTCAACAACCCCTAATAATTGTAGTTTGGGGTAGACGGTCGTGGAATTATTATTCTTGTGAACCGCTACCCCCTAAATGCCCCTCCCAATGTTGGTTTCCTACGTAAAACACCTGCGCCTACCTCAATGCCACTTGCCATGACAACAAACCACTCAACTAGAAAAGGTTAGGGTATTATGGATATAGCAGGTTTTTTATGGGAATACAAACCATTTTATACCACTAATTTAAACTATATATTGATTAAATAATGGTATTATGTCTATATATTGATTTAAGGAATTTTCTTGTGGACTGTAAAATTAAATTTTCGAATTTTTTTCGAAAAAAAAATGAAATTTCAAAAAAATATTTGAATTAAATTATCAATTCACCAATCAAGGAAAAGACATCTGCTGTTTCGCCAGGATTCAAGGCGATGGGTTTTCCATCATCACCACCTTTTCGGATTGACATCTCCAGGGGAACTTCTCCAAGGAAAGGCACCCCCAGTTTGCGGGCCTCCTGACGTGCACCATTTCTGCCAAAAACAAAATCCTTGTTATTACATTTAGGGCATAAATAATAAGACATGTTCTCAACTATACCCAATATGGGTGAGTTGAGTTTTTGAAACATGGTTATTGCCCTTCTCGCATCTGCCAGGGCCAGATCCTGGGGTGTACAAACGATAATTGCACCAGTTAGGGGAAACCTTTGGCATAGCGTCAATTGAACATCACCAGTTCCTGGTGGCAAGTCGACAAGAATTATATCCAATTGACCCCATTTTACCTGCTGCATCATTTGCTGCAAGGCACCCATCAACATTGGACCACGCCAGATTACCGCCTCTTCCTTCGGTAGTAGGAAGCCAATTGACATGACCTTGATTCCAAAAACCTCTAGAGGAATTATGGTTTTCCCGTCCGGTGAATATGGCTTTGAAGACATTCCTGTCATTATGGGTAATGAAGGTCCATGTATATCTGCATCAAGCAAACCAACCTTATAACCCAACTTAACAAGCGAAACTGCCAGATTGAGAGAAACGGTGGATTTGCCTACTCCACCCTTGCCAGAGGCTACAGCAACGATTTTCCTAACACCCTCCAGGTTGGTCAGATTTGTTTCCTGGCGTGGATGCCCACCCAATTTCAGGTCCGGTGGTGGACCCTTCTCGGCTGGTTTGGATACCTTTTCCGAGTGGGCAGTCATAACAACCGAAACTCTTTCCACGCCGGGAAGCTGCTCCAAAATCCTTACAGCGGATTCTCTTACCGGTTCCATTCGCTTTCCCTTTTCGGGAGGAACTTCAAGGACAAAACTGACATTACCCTGATCAATTACCAGGGCCTTGACCATGTTCAGGTCAACAATATTGCCCTCGGGGATTGTAATCCTGGCAAGCTCATTTAGGATGGTTTCTTTTGTAACAGACATTTCGATTTTATCCAGTGAATGAATGGAAGGTTCCTAATAGATATTTAACCAAAAGTACGATTTCCAGAATACAAAAAGGTTGATGTTTGAGCATTGCAACAATTGCAATTTGGGGTTGCAAAAACTGATGTTGAGTTGGCGTATTTAATCACAATATTTCCCTCAAATGTTTTACACAACAACCTCTTGTATTTAAGGAGTAAATAAAATGGCTGTTCTTGATAATGTATCCTTACCCGCTGTAAATTTGTACCATATTCTCGGGACCTACAAGAAGGCCCTAGAAAGAAAATGGCAACAATACAAGATGTACAAACGTACAATGAAGGAACTTGCGGTACTTTCAGACAGAGAACTGGAAGATATTGGAATCAACAGATGCGATCTTGAATCCGTCACCCGCAAAAGTTGCTATAACTAGTAATTTCCTCCTCTTCGGAAACACCTGCCAAGGTGTTTCCGACTCTCCCCCAAACCACTTTATCACAGAAGCGTAACAAAATCATTCAATATCAATTTTTCCTGATTGTTGTCGAATTTGATCAACAACCGATTATTGCTACTGGCTATCACCGAACCTTTACCAAAAACCTTGTGCAACACCCGATCACCTTCCGAGATTGAATTGACTTTATCTGCTTTGGGAGTAAATGATCTCTTCCCATTTTGAATTTTATTTTGTTGCGGAACGGACCGAGGGCCTACTAATTCCCTAGAGGATAATCTTTCCTTGACATAGTGTTCAACATCATTATTCGGCAGTTCATTGATAAATCTTGAGGGAAGCAACCCAGAAATAAATTGTCCCCTGAACATGTTTACTTGGTTATATGAAATGACACAGAGTTCCTTAGCTCTTGTAATACCGACATGAGCCAATCTCCTTTCCTCTTCAATTGCTTCTGATGTTGTTATCTTTTTCGCAAGTGTTTCCTCCTCCTTGGAGAATTTCATTCCGCCTCCGCTGAGTATCATCCTAGCAAGCGTTTTTCCCAATTTATCCCTGTCAGATTTCTCCTCTGGCTTTTCCTCAAGTACAAACTTTGCCAAACTAAGAAATCTCCTTATTTCGAGAGTATTTTTGGGCGGGCTATATAACAGTGACATAGCGAGCTGATATACAGAAGGAGAAAAAACCTGAAATCGCTCTTCAATAGTCCTGTTTAAGGGAAGTCCACCCTCATACCATCCAATCAGGTACATTGCAGGGTATTCCGAACCCTTGCAGGCATGCAAGGTCATCAGGGATACCTGATCCTTGGAATGATCATCGGGATCTTCTTCGGCATTCATTAATCCTGCCTGTTCGATAAACCCACCCAGAGTTTCATAGCGCCCGGCCATATCAGACAACTTTACAACATTTTCAATTCGCTCTTCAAAATTCTCCGGATAGTTCTTCATCAGGTAATCCCTATACCCAATTTCAGATACTAGGGTGTTGATAGAATTGCTTAGCAAGAGTGTCGGATCATTCAGTTTTCTTGATCCTTCTTCCAGAAGTGTTAGAAATTTTCCCAATTTGGTCGAAGATGCTGTTGCGAGACCTTTATCCAATACCAATTTTCGTGCTGCTTCAAGATGCGAGAGGTTGTGCTCAGAGGCATAAAGGCTGATCTTTTGATGTGTAATCTTTCCTATTCCTCTCGTGGGAGTGTTGATAATCCGTGCCAAACTGAAGTTGTCTAGGGGGTTATGACTAACCTTCAGATACCCTATGACATCCTTGATTTCCTTTCGATCAAAGAACTTTGGACCTCCAATCACCTTATAGGGGATTTTCATTTCAAAAAAGCACTCTTCTATATCAGCCGTTTCGGACCACGTTCTGGCTGCGACAGCAATTTCTGAATAGCTGAATTTTCTTCCCTTTATCCCGGTTGTATTCAATTTCTTGATGGCATTCCCAATGAATTTTGCCTCGGCAAACAGTTCATCAAACGCATGAACCCTAACCTTGTTGGCTTGATCCGTATTTGGCAATCCAACCCTAAGTGATTTGTCGTGTCGCATGAGGTTATGCTGGATGAGACCAACTCCGGCTCCAAGTATATGCTTGGTTGAGCGATAATTCTCTTCGAGCTTGACAATCTTGGCATCCTTGAAATGATCGGAGAAATTCAACATTATCTGGGGTCTGGCTCCCCTCCAACTGTAAATGGCTTGATCGTCATCTCCAACACAACAAATATTTTTATTTTTGTTTCTTTGGGTCAAAAGCCTTAGCATCTGATATTGGCAAATATTTGTATCTTGATACTCATCAACCATAATGTAATAGAATTTATCCTGATAGGTTTTCAGTACATCCGCCTGTTTGGTAAAAAGAGTGACAACATGAAGCAGCAGGTCACCAAAATCGACACAATTGGATTGAAGCAACCCCCTTTGATATGATTGGTAGAGAATTTCTGCCCGATCCTGGAACAATTCCTTATCCTGCTTTGTTAAATTGGATGGCGTTTTTGCATCATTCTTCCATTTATTGATTTGCCCGGCCAACATTCTTGGGGGAATTTCTTCAGGCGAGATTTCTTTTGATTTGAGCAAGTCCTTGATGATCTTGATTTGATCATTGTCGTCCAGAATGGTGAAATTGCTGTTAAGACCTATCCTTTCAGCTTCAATTTTCAGTATTTTGGCCGCCATTGAATGGAAGGTCCCTACCCATGATAATTCCAAGGGATCGATTCCTGTCAATGATTGGATTCTGTGTTTCAATTCATTGGCAGCCTTGTTGGTAAATGTAACTGCCAAAATCTCATATGGTCGGGCTAATCCTAGATTAATAATGTGTGCCAATCTTGTAACTAGGGTTCGGGTTTTGCCTGTGCCAGCTCCTGCTACAATCAACAGGGGGCCTTCCAAACAATTGACTGCTTCCCGTTGAGCTGTGTTTAATCCTTCGAGGTATTTCAGGTCAGACATTTGGCTCCAATCATCGAGTTCCTTTTCCTTGGGTCTGTTGCAATGTCATTATTATCCAGAGAAGACATTTAAATTGTATAATATTCGTTAGCAACTATTTGGGGGGATTGTGTGATAAAGATAGTTATTTTTTTATATCAATAACCAGATTTGAAATACACATCCTTGGTCTTGAGTTAAAGTAAGTCTGTAAAATGTATGAATACCTGCCGTTAATCTTTGGCTTCCTGTCCCTTTGTGCCATTGAAATCATTCTGGGCATCGATAATGTTCTGTTTATTTCCATTGCGGCATCTAAATTACCAAAGGAAAAAAGACGTAAGGTCAGGATAATCGGTTTGGGGTTGGCCCTGATCTTCCGAATTGCCTTTCTCTTTTCGATTACCTGGCTTACTACCCTAACCAGGGATGTAATTACCTTTTCCTCATTCCTTGGACTTGATCTAATGTTGAGCTGGAGGGACATAATTCTCATTGCCGGTGGTTCATTCCTGATTGTCAAAGCCTCGAAGGAAATATTCAGCCTGGATGAGGAAAAACATGCCCCTACGGTAAAGGGGGTAAGTTCGATTGCAATAATTCTGCAAATAGCAGTTCTGGATGTCGTTTTCTCGATTGATTCGGTACTGACGGCAATTGGCCTGGTCGAAAATGTGTGGATCATGGTTGCCGCTATTGTAGTGGCAATCATAGTCATGCTGATCTCGGCAGAAGGGGTTTCCCAATTTATAGAAAAATATCCTTCCCTCAAAACACTGGGGCTTTGTTTTCTTGTCCTGATCGGGGTATTTCTAACAGCTGATGGCTTCGGATTGCATATACATAAGGGATACATTTATTGGGCAATGGGTTTCTCGAGTATCGTTATCATCCTGAACATTCGACAGAAAGAAAGAGAATTGGCGCGTACAGAAAAAATTCATGCGGAAGCCGAAAGCATGGAATAATCATTTGAATGTGGATTTATTGTTTCAGGCAGGGTATAAAATCAGTAACATTTTTTTGTCTGGTTTCGAACAAAATTATCAGTACTTGCTTGAAGCAGACGAATTAGTAAATTAGGTAACTTGTAAACGACTCTTAACGTAAATGGAAATTAAGCGGATGTAGCTCAGGGGTAGAGCATAACCTTGCCAAGGTTAGGGCCGTGGGTTCGAATCCCATCGTCCGCTCCATATTTTCGCTGGTTGGATAATTTAATCGGTAACTATCAGATTTCCATAAAGTTGGTGAGCCTTTACTTGACCGTGATTTGAACCAGGGGAGGCATCTTTTTGTCGTGTAATTTCGAACAACGAAGAATTAACATGGTTGATTGCCAAATCAGGCCGTCAGATGTAACCAGATTTCCCATAATTCAGGCCATGCTTACCATCCCCCGTGAAAAATATGTTCCCCAATCTAAAAAGGAATTGGCCTATATAGGCGACCATCTGGACATTGGTCTTGGCAGGTTTTTGCTGGATCCGAGAATTTTGGCTAAAATGCTTAATGCCCTTGCCATTCGTTCTGATGAGCTCGTCCTGGATATAGGTTCGGGTCTTGGTTATTCCTCCGCCATTATCTCCTCTATGGCCGAAGCCGTAATCTCGCTTGAAGAGGTGGATGAATTTTCCAGCCAGGCAGAAAATACCTTTGCACTTCATTCTGTTGATAATGCCGTACCAGTAACAGGTCCTTTGGCGGAAGGTGTGTCCCGTTACAGCCCTTATGATGTAATTACCTGTCAGGGTGGCATCGAAACCGTACCCCAACAGATTCTTGACCAGTTGAAACTGGGAGGAAGAATCGGTGCTGTTGTCAATACCGAGCATGGTGGCAAGTGCCGGATTGGTTATAAAACGGAAGGAGGAATAGACTGGCATACTGCCTTTGATGCTGAAGCCCCCGAACTCAACGGGTTTACCAAGACCAGGGAGTTTGTTTTCTAGTAAATCTAACCTTCAAATTATCAATGCGACTTACAAGATTTATTCCAAGAAAAAACCAAATTTCGATCAGTATAATTTTGCTGTTCCTGTTTGGATTATTGCAAACAGCTCATTCGGAAAGTTTGGAAGATGTTTTGATTGCTGCCTACAATAACAGTTCTCTATTGCAGGGAACAGACTATCTGGTAGCCATCCAGGAAGAGCAGATTACACAGACCGGCGCTGGATCGAAACCCACGCTTGCACTCGATTTGAGTTCCAATTATCAAGCTCACAGTTCTTCAAGTATGAGTAATAATGACAATTCTCTTGGTGGTAGAGTTGAATTGTCGTCGCAATACCCCTTGTTTGATTTTGGTGCCAATGAATTGGCTGTTGATATCGAGGAAATCAACAAGCAAGTTGTATTATTGAATCGTATCCAGATTGAGCAGACGGTTTTGTTAAATGCTGCCAATGCATATCTGGATGTCCTTAAAGCATATAACCTTCTGGAATTAGAGAAGAACAATCTGAATAGTCTTGAGTCTCAACTGGAAGCTGCAAAAAACCGTTATGAATTGGGTAATATTTCCCGCACCGAATTGAGTCTGGTCGAATCCCGAATGACCGCAGCAATGGGGAATGTCAAAACTCGTGATGGTCAGGTCGAGATTGCTCGAGAAATTTTTAATCTGGCAGTAGGTCAATATCCCGATAACTTATCTGCAACCTACTTTGATGTTGAGATTCCAATCGATATTGCAAGTGCCTTGGAACTGGCGAATCAAAATAATCCAGCCCTGTTACAGGCCAAATTGGAAGTTACAATCGCCCAGCAGCAACACGAACTAGTCAGTGTCCAAACGTCAAGACCGCCAATAAATCTTAGTGGTAGTGCTTCCACCAATCTGAATTTGAGAGAGTTTAATGAAACACCAAAAAATAACCTGACAATTGGTATTCGGACAAGCATTCCCCTTTACAGCGGTGGTAGATTATCCTCTGCTTTGAGGCAATCAGAACAAAGACTGCAAAAGGCAAGAATTGATTTGAGGCATGAAGCAAAACTCCAGGAGAATGAAATCGTCAATGCATGGCATATGCTGGGTATAGCCGAATCCATGATTGATGTAAATCTTCAGCAAAAGGAATATTCCGAGCTGGTTCTCCAAGGTACTAGGGTTGAGGAGTCTCTTGGAACCAAGTCAACCCTGGATGTACTTGAAGCCGAACAGGATTTGCTGTCGGACGAAACCCGACTTGTCGAAGCCGAAATAGAAAGGGATTCAGCTAAATTCAACCTGCTTTCCAAGATCGGAATATTGACCTTGGACTATCTTGGTTTGAACCCTGAAGTAGTTGCCGATCAGTAGCAATCTGCCCTTTTTCTAACCATTCAATAAATCCCATACCCTAGTGGGAGTTAGTGGGGCCTGAACCATCTTTATGCCCTTATCCCACAAGGCGTCTTGTACAGCGTTCGTAACTGCAGCCAGGGCACCAATTGTACCAGCTTCGCCACACCCCTTCATACCAATTGGATTGTTTATGGAAGGGGTAGGTTAGGAATGAAATTCAATAAACGGAACATTATCTGCCCGGGGCATGCCATAATCCATGAAGGTACCTGTCAATAATTGACCG
>CAZHIL010000557.1:0-2267 GCA_964532985.1 uncultured Albidovulum sp.
TGAAATTGACCGATTTACTTTCTCCAATTCTCAGGCCATTCGGTCTATCAGGGCCCAAACGTGTATTTAGTGGTATAAAATTCAGGCCGAGTCAACTTTCTGGCGTGAAAACGGATATTCAGGATGTTGTTTTGAGACCGAGAACCCTGAACAGGCCAAGCCGCTCCAGTGAAGAAAAAAGAGAATATATTACGAGTGGGCTCTCGGTCGAGGAAAATGTCCTGAATTTGGAAAATTTCAATTTGATAGGGGTTTTTGGCCCACCTGAAGACAGGGAAGCACTTGTACTTTCTCCAAGGGGGAAGATCACGAGATTAAAGGTTGGAAGTAGATTTCAAAGGGGAAGGGTGATATCTATAGGAAAGGATCAAGTGGTCTACATAAGAGACAACAAGAACTATGTCTTCAGGATGAAAAATTGATTTGATATTCAATTTTCAATCAATTGGATTGTGTTCGGGAAGTTGCTTGTCTTTACTTGTAAGACCAAGAGTAGGTTTGCAAAATTGCTGTTAGGATAATAAGTAAGGGAAATTCAATCCTTTGGTGTAATTTCAAGAGATGGGTTAGAAATAAATGAGCTACAAGAAGCTATACAGCACTTGGAAAAATGATCCAGAAACCTTTTGGCTTAATTTGTGTGAAGATATTGATTGGGATAGGAAACCCTCAAAGGCACTATTTACCAAGAAGGAACCGTTTTACAGCTGGTTTGATGATGGAGTTGTCAACACCTGTTGGAATGCAGTTGACCGGCATGTCAAGGCTGGCAGGGGGGATCAGCCAGCGTTGATTTATGATAGTCCGGTTACGGAATCCAAATCAATTACAACATATTCCAAACTCCAGTCAAAAGTGTCCAGAGTAGCCGGGGTACTGGTAAATCTGGGTGTAGAAAAAGGCGACAGGGTTGTAATTTACATGCCCATGATCCCGGAGGCTGTAATTGCAATGCTGGCATGCAGTCGAATAGGAGCTATTCATTCGGTTGTATTTGGAGGGTTCGCAGCAAGGGAGCTAGCTGTCAGAATAGATGATGCCAAACCAAAATGTATTTTAACTGCTTCCTGTGGGATAGAACCCAATCGTCTGGTTGAATACAAGCCACTTTTGGATGAAGCCATAGAATTGGCAAATAACAAGCCGCAAAGTTGTTTGATTTATCAAAGGGAACAATGCCCTGTGGATTTAATCGAGGGAAGGGATTACGATTGGGATGAAATGACTTCATCGGCAACACCATCTGATTGCGTACCCCTACCCGGTGATCATCCCCTGTATATTCTGTACACATCCGGAACCACTGGCCAACCGAAAGGTGTGATTCGTCCGAGTGCAGGTCATCTTGTTGTTCTGAATTGGACAATGAAAAACTTTTATGGTGTTGAACCTGGGGAAGTTTTTTGGGCGGCTTCCGATGTCGGTTGGGTGGTTGGACACTCCTATATCTGTTATGCCCCACTGATCCATGGAAATACAACTGTTATTTATGAAGGTAAGCCTGTTGGAACCCCTGATGCGGGGGCATTTTGGCGGGTGATTTCTGAATACAAGGTAAGTACCTTATTTACTGCTCCTACAGCATTCAGGGCCATCAAGAGACTTGATCCCAACGCAGAATTGCTGGTTGAATATGATATGTCCTGTTTCAAAACCTTGTTTCTGGCTGGTGAAAGGGCGGACCCGGATACTCTTCAATGGGCCGAGAAACATCTGAAAGTACCGGTCATTGATCATTGGTGGCAAACCGAAACAGGATGGGCGATTACCGGGAACCCGATAGGAATTGAAACACTCCCCGTGAAACACGGTTCCTCCTATGTACCAATGCCTGGATATGATATTCAAATATTGGATAATGAAGGTAATGAACTTCCCCGTGGTGAGCTTGGTTCAATTACTGTCAAATTACCTTTGCCGCCGGGTAATTTTCCAACTCTATGGAATGCTGATCAGAGGTATATTGCAAGTTATCTTGATGAGTTTCCGGGCTATTACAATACGGGTGATGCCGGATATATGGATGAGAATGGTTATGTTCATATCATGGCCAGAACAGATGATGTGATCAATGTTGCCGGTCACAGATTATCCACGGGTGGCCTGGAAGAGGTTATTGCAAGTCATCCGGATGTTGCAGAATGTGCGGTTATTGGTGTTGCCGACAATCTGAAGGGTCAACTGCCCATGGGATTTGTTTGCCTGAATTCCGGTTCAGAAGGAAGAACCGACGAGGTTATACCGGAATGTATCAAGCTGATCAGGGA
>CAZHIL010000558.1:0-6353 GCA_964532985.1 uncultured Albidovulum sp.
CCAGAACAGACAACCCAAGTGCCAAGCATATTGTGGATTATTTCCGTGTCAATTTGGGTGGTCTGAAGGACAGCAAATTTGACCACAGGAACCAAAATTTTACCCGTTTTTCTTCTCCGCCTACCGTTCGCCTCACGAGCGAAGGAACTAGTAAGGAGCGAGCTTTACTGCACCATGCCATTGGCCTGGTAAACCGCGAGCTTCCACAACATCTTCATCTCAGGGTAGGTAGCGATGTACCGTACATTGGCAATGTTAAACATTACGGGGGTGATGCAATCAGCACTATTCCAAATGGCGAAATTCATGTGCATTTTTCCGATAAGCGATCGGTAGGTTATCCTGTCAATGCTAATGCCGGTGGCTTTGCAAAAACACGCACCAAATATTACACTTCGCAAGAACCTCGGGTAAAGCACACACTCGAAGCCTCTTTTGTCTGGGTAAACGACAGTGTACGAATGACCGAACAACAAAGGTTGGCCATTCTTTTGCATGAAATGATGCACGCCCTTGGTTTCATGGTGCATGCCAATACTAAAGACCATCCTTCTTCACTCCTGGGTCCCGATGGCCCCAAAGGTAGTTTTCATGAACAATGGGGGTCACAAATACCCGAAATAGACGGAGCTGCACTACGTGCCGTCTACAGATTGCCCATAGTAACCACACCTGATCAATTCAGCGTTTCCTCACTCGGCGATTGGGATACAAGTTCAATTGAGTTACATAGTTTTGTTCCAACCGGAAACCGACAGCAGCTTCGTTTTGGTGTCAACCATGTTAACGATGTAACAGTACCTTGGACAAGCGGAGTCATTCCTGAAACCGAACTTGTTGTCAAACAGATGCTTTCAGGCTTCACGACATGGCGAGGTGAACTATTGGGTTTCACATCATCACTCAGGCTAGTTCGCGGCAATGCTGAAATCCGAATCAATCACGACGATTCAATTGTTATAGCCACCTTTACGAACTTGCAGGTATGGGATACCGGACAAACCCCAGGTGAAATTGGAACAGGCGAGAGTTGGCGATCAGGAAGCCTGCAGTACATGCTTACTTCAAGCGGTAACTTCCTGCGAAGTAAAGACGGTCAAGGAATATTGATAGGACAATTTTATGGATCCTCACATGGTGGGGTTGCAGGATCGGTTGAACTTGACGATCTGACCGCCAGTTTCGGTGCAAGGCGCTAACCAATCAAGGGTTTTCGAAATACCATGAATTGATCAATTGTTATTAACTTCACCAACCAACCTCGTGTCCTATTGGCAATGTTGATTTATTCATTAGTTCAAATTCAATTTGCCAAGTTATACCAATTCAACTTCAAAATGACTCATTGTTAAGGACAAAAATTTGATACCCCTAATTGATACTGTATCGAAATATACTATCAACGGTGGGATGTCCCTCTCGGATCAAAAAATTGCCAATGGGTTATTTTGAAGTTGAATTGGTATAAACTCTCCACAGGTGGAACTGGATTTCCGGCAAGCAAACCCGTGTGACCCAAGATTACTCCAGCAATTACGGTGGGAATGATAATGTAATATCGCATCTACTTTCCTCAATGTTGTAAAAAAAGTGGAGCCAGTCCCCCACATCTCTTGAAGATGTGCAAAATAAGTCAGTTGACCGGATAAGTTTATCAAGACCGTAGCACCTCAATGGGTGGTAGAATTAATTTGAAATATCCACCTTGTTGTATTCTTTCCAAACGACAGATGTCCATGGGTTTGATTTTCTCAGGTATGCCCTTAGCCAAATTCCGAAGTACAGACAATGGCTCTACGGGATCCAGTAGGTTAGCAATGTCCTTGCCAAGGGGAGTCTATGTGATAACCTTAATATTGACTTCGTCGGGACTGTGAATGCGAAGACAAAAGTTACCTTCGATAACGGATATGAAACCTTTATTCTCGGAATCCCTTATCGGCCATTCTACTCCTCCAATTGGTGATGTTTGGCCAACCAAACCCCATTGCTCCACCAATCGCAATCCTGACAGGAAATCCCCTCGGTAGGAATTTATGTCGGGACGAAGTATGTAATTGTCTTTGCAAAATCGAAGACGGACTATTTCAGCAAATGCTTCTGCTGTCTCCTGGTCCACTTCTGCCAGACAGCGAAGTGCCCTTTTTGAAAAGGTCCCTGGTTTTCTGATTTCCCCTGCCAATACCTGGGCCCACCTTGCACGTGCGGTTTCTGAGCTGGCCTTCTCGGCATAACCCCCAAAAAATTTGAGCCAATCTGGATCTACCTCCTGATCCGAATCAGTGTTCTCCCCGGTTTCGGCTTTTGAACCAAGTTCTTCCAGGGTTTTCTCGATGACATGAAGTTTGTTGATAAAGGGCAGGAGGGTCTGCTTATCTGCAATTAGGTTCATCAGTTTGGCTTCCATTTCGGAATCCTGCCCATTTGAAATTGTACTCAATAACTTGGCCTTGGCCACCTGCCCTTTGGCACGGGTTGTATCAGACAAATTTTCCAGATACGCTATTGGCACATCAATCAAACTACCCACTAACCTATCAATTGCTGAAGCAGTACGTGACCTTGTTTCTGCTGAAAAACCAGTCTCGGTTAGTTTTGCATTTATACTCACCTTGTTTGAGAGGTGATCTTTTTTACTTCTGTTTGACATTCAAGTTCAGTCTCTATCAGTTTGAAAATTTATTCTTTGTGGTGATTGGATGGTTTGGCAGACGGAGTTCAGAACGACTATACGACCCGTCTGAAAACTTCCGGTTCACGGGCCATGACCTTGAGGTGGGCTTCGGCCGGACCACTCATCCCCATCAGTGGAGCCATCTCTTTCTGAGTCAGTTTAACTGTATCAGGTTGCTTCACCATTGGCATGGGCAACGGCTTCACCCAGTGACCGTATCAACCCTTTCTCAAATTCCGTCATTTTCCTTCCTTTCCCGTTTTTCGAGTAATCAGGCCAGGGCATGCAATACCGTTTCCGGTTCCTTAATCAGTACCCGCAAAAGCGAACAGGCAGGACCGCTCGGGAATCTCTTGCCCTGTTCCCAGTTCCTGACGGTATCGGGTGAAATCCTGAGGCGTTTGGCAAATTCCCTCTGGCTGAGGTGCATCCGTTTCCGGAGTTGGCGAATATCATCGGGCATGTCTGTGACAGGGCCAATACCATCGAGATGAACAGGCATCTGATGGATGTCGGAAGCATGGTTCCCAGGGGACGCCATGCCCTGGTTGTCTTTGATGGGGCCGGATGGCACTGGTCGAAGGATCTTGTTTGTCCGGACAATGTATCGGTCCTGAGGCTGCCACCCTATTCACAGGAATTGAACCCGGCCGAGAATGTGTTCCAGTTCCTGAAGTCCAACCATTTTGCCAACCGGGTATTTGAAACGGCAGATGAGGTGAAGGCAACGGTAGGGAAAGCCTGGAAGGACTTTGCCGGGCAATCAGAACGGATCAAATCAATTGGACATCGCTCCTGGGCAAAAGTGTGTTGATACCATGGAAACCAGGCAGGAAAAGTGGAGATGACTATTGATGGTTACTTTCTGGAAATGGTATTATTTCTGGGGAAGTGAGACATGGATTATCATCAAATACTCCTTGCCCATGTCGTGCTGTATTCCAAGATAATTCGACTTGAAGCAATTAAGGGTATAACAATACTCAGTGCTATTTGGATTTGAATTCTTGTATAAGCTATAAATAAAATTGGAATCAAGAAATGTTGAACAATATTGGAATACCCGGACTATTATTGATAATTTTGGTGGTAGTATTGACTATCGTAATAGTACGAAGGCTAAATCGCTAAAGTCATAATATGGTTGCTTCAATTATGTAGGAGCAATTGAATGGCGATTTATTAAAAATCCTCAGTACCGGTTATGCATTTAATCAAGATGAATGCATCTTGCATGAATTTGGTCAAACAAGATGTATTAACATCTCCGATTTTTCGAAGCGGTAGATGGATTCTCAAAGAGGAAAAGGGACATCTAACAAATTGAATAATTTTGAAAGAAAAGGTAAAAAGCAGGTAGATTCAATCGCTTGAATTTCTTGAATAGCAGCAGGTTATGGTTTATATCTGATAGGATGGGCTATGAGGTCCTAATTGTAACTGGAGTGTGTAAATGTTGAACAATATCGGAATTCCTGGACTTTTGTTGATAACTATAGTTGTATTGGTTCTGTTTGGGCGTGGTAAGATTGCCGGGCTCATGGGAGAAGTCGGTAAGGGATTTTCTTCCTTCAAAAAAGGGCTCAAGGAAGGTCAGGAAGAAATTACCTCTGAAAGTGAACAAGAAAAGTAATCTGACAATTTTGTAAAGACTGACGTGTTTGACCTTGGATGGGGCGAACTCCTGATTGTTGGGGTTGTAGCCTTGATTGTTGTCGGTCCCAAGGACCTGCCAGGAATGTTCAAGTCCCTAGGACAGGTGATGGGACGAATGAGGGCAATGGCCCGGGAATTTCAAAGAGCCATGGACAGTGCGGCCAGGGACACCGGAGTCAAGGATCTTTCCACGGGGATAAAGGCCGTCACTTCACCCAAGCAGCTGGGTTTGGACAAGTTCAATGACATTGCCGACAGGATGACCGATGGTTTGAAACTTCCCGACAACAAAATTATGTCTACGGACCTTAAAGAACCCCCAAAGAAAAAAATACCTTCCAAACAGAAAGATACTTCCATTACCACTGAGGAAAAGAGCAGTGATGAAGAGCTAATGAGCTTGAACGATAATCAAATGCAAGTGGAAGACAAGGAGCTACCCGCTTCGGTTGATGAAAATGTAGGGACAGAAATGATCTCTGACACAAATGAGGGTGAAATAAATAAAAATGTCTCGGTACATTGAGATTGAGTCATGCCTGACACGGAAGACATTGAAAGCACCAAAGCCCCACTAATTGAACACCTGACAGAACTTAGGAAAAGGCTTATCCACTGCGTACTGGCCTTTTTGGTTTGTATGGTGATCAGCTTTGTTTTCTGGGAACCAATCTTTACATTCCTTACCGATCCGATTTGCAATGCACTTCTGACCAGAGGACAAGAATGCAATCTGATACTCATCAAATTGCAGGAGGGTTTTTTTGTTGCTGTCAGGATCTCCTTCATGGGTGGGTTTATTCTGAGTTTTCCATTTCTCGGATTTCAATTGTGGAGGTTCGTTGCACCTGGGCTTTACAAAAATGAGAAAAGTGCTTTCCTTCCCTTCATGATTGCCTCACCCTTCATGTTTTTTCTGGGGGCATCATTTGCTTTCTTCATCGTAATACCCCTGGCATTCAATTTCTTTCTCAGTTTCCAGCAGGATAGTACTCTGACTTTACCCGCACCCACTGAGATCGTTATTTCAGAGGGTCAGGAAACCGAAGCAGATCAGGTACTGTCAACAGAGGATGGTACTGAAGTTGACATTCTTGCCGATGGCAGGGAAATTATCGCTGATGTTGGGGTCACTTTCCAAGGCTCGGTTGCCGAATATCTTTCGCTGACGATTAAATTCATTCTCGCATTTGGAGTGTGTTTCCAACTTCCAGTATTGCTGACCCTGATGGGCAAGGCCGGTCTGGTTACCGGTAAGGGATTAGCCGGCTTCCGTAAATATGCGGTCGTATGCATATTGGTCTTGGCGGCTGTTGTAACTCCACCGGATGTCATAACCCAGGTAATTTTGTTTACGGCTGTATATGGTCTTTATGAAATTTCCATCTGGTTGGTAAAAAGAGTTGAGAAGAAACGTGAAGAACAGTATGCCGAAGAGGGAATACTTTTCGATGAGGATGAGGAAGAGGAAAGTACTTAAAGGCTGTTGTTAATTCACCTCCACCAGAAATTTCTACGGAATGGCTAGAATCCATGAATAACAAAGAATTGCTGGAACAAGTTACCAGGATTGCAACGGCAATCGAAAGGTTATCCCCGGCTCCACCTCATTTGACGGATTTCACTTCAGCGGATGCCTTTGTCTGGAGGCTGAATCCAGATACCTTACATCCAGTTGAAAAGGTGAACAGGGTTGGACTGGATCTATTGTTGGGCATAGACCGAACCAAGGAAACCCTATATAATAACACCTGGAACTTTGCCCGGGGGTATTCAGCAAACAATGCACTGTTGTGGGGTGCCCGTGGGATGGGCAAGTCTTCTTTGGTCAAGGCCATTCATCATGAAATTTCTCGCTCAGACAATAATTTGAAGATAATTGAAATTCATCGGGAGGATCTGTCATCACTTGATCGCCTGCTGGACATATTGCGGGTAGCAAAGGAGAGATTTATCCTTTTTTGTGATGATCTTTCCTTTTCGATGGAAGAAAACAATTACAAGACCTTGAAGGCTGCGCTAG
>CAZHIL010000559.1:0-2206 GCA_964532985.1 uncultured Albidovulum sp.
TTAATATATCTTCTTGCTTCCCCTCCCAAATCAGCAGCTATTTTTGAAATGTAGAACTCAGTTACTTTTGAGTTCAAAATTCCAAGGAGACATTTGTTTCCTGAATTTAACAAATAGGCAGTTTGATTAATATAGAAGTCACTTTGGGCTAATGCGAAATTAGGTGAAGCCGTTATATCTGGATATACAATTTTTTCCTGATCAAATAATGCGTGGTAAGCACAATTACGAAGGTTATATGGAGTTTTGCCTTTATCATGACGTTTTTCCAATTGTGTGTAAAATTTATCCAAATGCTGTTTTATGGCCCAATAATCCTCAATAATAATTGGTGGATAATTATCAAACCCATTGTGAGCATCAATTAACCAAAATTTATTCCATTCAACATTATATCGCTTGATATCCCTTCCTCTTATCACGGGTTTAAGTATTTTAATTGATTTTGGGTCCTTGCTAACAAGTTCGTTTTTTGTTTCATTATCAAGTATAAATGCATTGTTGAGACCTGTTAATACTCCTCGATAAATGGATTTACCATTTCTTAAATTGAGTTAGCATACCTCCTTTTACATGGAAAAGGAGTACTCTAATGTTAAATTCAACAATTTTCGATGGGCTTTTCGAAGGAGATATATTTTCACTTTCATTATCTGAGAATACCCGAATAGCCTATAATAAGGGATGGCGGGTATTCAACAATTTTTGTTTTTCTAGGAATATCGAACCACTACAGGCATCTCATGATGATTTAGCTGATTTTTTTATTTTCCTATCTTCAGTTCCCCGATCATCAATTGCTACCATAAAACAAGGCGAGCCTCTTTCGTTAGGGACTTTGACAATTTACAAAAGTGCAATTGCAAGCAACTTCAATAAAGCTGGACTTGTTTCCCCTACCAACTCACCAAAGGTTAATGCTGTTCTGAAATGCTTAGCACGATATCGTGGAGAACCACCAAGACGTGTAAAGGCACTTAGGGATCATCATATAATTCAAATGCTTCAACATTGTGAAGATACTTTGATTGGAAAAAGAGATGCTGCTATCTTGGCAGTTGGGTTTGCAGGTGCATTAAGAAGGTCAGAAATATGTAATCTAAAATTGGAAGATATTGAAGTCATCAGTCCAACATGTGGGTTAAAAACAAAGAAAATGTTTATAACCATCCGTAAATCCAAAACTGATCAGTTTAGAAAAAGTTTTAGAATTGCCGTTCCCGATGGGAAAAGAATTAAACCCATAAATAAATTACAGACATGGATAGCTGATTCCGGTATTACCCATGGACATCTTTTTCAAACAATGAGACGTGGAGGTGCCATAAGAGGAAAACAATTACATCATTCTGATATACCAAGGCTGGTAAAAAAATATGCAAAAGCAATTGGAATAAATCCAATTGAAGTTTCTGGACATTCCCTTAGAGCAGGTTTTGTAACTAGTGCAGCTGTTCATAATGCAAGACTAGATAAAATTATGGAAATAACCAGACATACAAATCCTTCTACAGTGATAAAATATATCCGTGATGCAGATATCTTTAGGGATCATGCAGGAGAGAATTTTCTTTGAAAATAGTAATACTAAAGTGTCAACCCCAAAAAAAATTAGGGTGGGGCTATCGCTTAATCTAACTTGGATAAGTGTATCAATAACTCACCCTTTAGGTTTGGTAATACAATTATGATAGGTATTTCCTAATTCCCGTCAGGAAACAGAAGGTGGGTAAAGAACTTATGAAACGGAACGAAGGAGTGAAGACTATTCAATTCCTCTGACCACCAGTCAGCTTCATTTTAACAGTTATTAGGCAAACTATACAGCTGATGTCTTCCTTTTCAGGAAAAGTGCAAGGATATAAGTAATTATACAAACAATTGCCGTACCGATTGAGAAAAGAAAAAAGGCTAGTATTACAGGTGTTTCAGATACAGCTCCTACCCACCCCGCAGGAAGCAATTCCAACAGGGGGAATTGATCTGTAAATATGGTTAAACCCACAGTTGATGAAAAAATCAATATGGTTGCCAAGCCTGTTAACCCCATTCCAATTCTTATTCCACGATTGCGCCTGCCCGAGGAAAGACTACGCCTCAAGGCGACAAACAATCGACTGATATCAGTGTGAACATAAAGTAGGGAGGGTACCAGGAGAAGAACCAGAAAGAAGCCGAATCCCAAACCATAGGTGAGCGTTATTAC
>CAZHIL010000560.1:0-14425 GCA_964532985.1 uncultured Albidovulum sp.
AGCCATCGGATGTACACGAGGCTGTTAAAGCTTGTTTTTCGAATGGCAATGCTGCCTTCCTGCGATTTGTTGAACCCAATGAACCGAGAGAAACCATGGTATTATGGCAGGGATGGAAAGATGGTCAACCAGTCCCGACAGAGGAAGCTTCCTTCAATGCTCTTGCCGATCCCATCCTTTCAAAAATTGAACTCGTACACCAACGGGGTGGAATAATAGATGTGGTTCCTCTGGAAACGATATTCGTCAGCCCAGGAACAGCCGAATCAATCGATAACGGAACTTTTGCTAGTATTGCAATCAGGGATTACTGCACGGGAGGCATTGGTTACAGAATTGAAGCGGCCTTGAAACAATCAAAAAATGTCAGAGCCAGTGAACTGGAAAAGCATTTTCTTGCCGGATTGGATAAAAATGCCAAGGGTGCTTTTGCTGAATATGGATGGACAGGTATTTGGACTTCCGATATTGAAAAATTTTTCCGGGGGTTGGAAATTGAACCGCCAAAAGTGCCTACATACGGCTATTCCCTATCAACGGCAGTGATCAAAAGTTACAAATCCGAAAATGGGCAGGAAAGCCGATTTGTGACCAAAACCAGATCAATGGGACCAACCGTATCAAGGGATTTCGTACCAACTCCATCTGATGGGGAGTCCATCCAAAGATACTTTACAGGCTTTCGTGACCTTGTGTCTCAAACCCTCATCGCCATTGAAAAAAACAAATCATTGGTACGAGAGGCCAGCCCAATGGAAAGAAATGACAACTCCTTGAAAGAGGTGATTGACAACACCCTAAAAAATGAAAATAGTGGACCTGTACCCGAGTAATAAACCCTGTGTTTTTCCAAATTACTTAGTCAATCTTGCCGGTCGTTTTTTTGACCTGCATCCTGGTAAATCAAAATGCTTTACCAGACTCAAGTCATGGAGTTCAGTTTGTCCCAGATAACCGAAGAACCAAACAATCCAATTTCCTTGACGGAGATAGAGTGGGATAAACATCAAAATCCGCATTTGGCTTACGATCAGAAACCTGATGGATTGCAATATATCGGTCAAAACTCCAGTGGTATTGATATCTTCAATGACCTTTCCGGCAAAAGGTACAGTAAAATAAACAACAGGGAGGGTGTTCCCGGGCTTCATTTAGAGTCAAGGGATCATCACCACACCTATTATTTGCGAGCCAAATCCATTGAAGACGCGAAAGCCCTTGCAGCAAGTATTCTACATATGGCCAGGGACCACTCGATTAGGGAAAGCGATTTTCGTAACCTGATGTCTGCTGCCCTTGAAAAGGATATCCTGGAAGAAAGCAAACCAAATGAAGCAGAATTCATTGCGGTGATCAAGGAGGAATTGGTTGAACAACTCCTTCAGCAAGCAGTTGAAAATTCCGGGGATCGAAAGAGTTATCACTCAGCAGTAAGGATGACCCAGCATCTCGGGCCTTTGATTGAACCCGATCCTGATAGTGAAGAGGGTTTGTTACCTTCTATAAATTTGTTGATTCTGCTCAAAAGGCTAACTCGCCAAGAACAGGAGATTGATTTTCAGGGTACCGGGTGGATGGCCAAGGGGCTACCAAGGATATATACCAAAAGGAATATTCAAACTCAGGTTTACGATTTGACCTCTTCCAGGTCGGAATTGCTTTCGGAAAGAATTGCCAACATTCTAGGTCAAAGAGAAGCGGAGGGCAGAAGTCTGTTCTTTGTATCAGCCGAGGCTTCCTCAAGGCCTGTAGACAACATTAGACACGAGCTTGGAAAGACCTATACCTTTGAAATTGTTGCTGAAATCCAATCCCATGTAGCAATCGGAAATTATGGTGGAAATCCAACTACCCTGCTGATCATTGGTTCCAAAAGGGTTCATGTGGACCAAAGTGTTCCTGAGGCGGTTAAACGAACCTTCAAGGTCGATGGATTAAACGATCTAGACCGGCTATACCACGAAGTTCTCAGATCCAAGAAAAGAATTATTGAATGGGAAGAGGAACAGCTGGAGTCGGGACTTGGTACGGAGAGTCTGGAAGAAAACGACAGGCAAAGGATTTATGTCCCGCTGTCAAAAGTATCAAAGACCTATACCATGATCCCCAAGGCACTGGAGAATTCAACCACGATTGCCCTGTCTCGTGTGGCAAAGGTTTTCGAGAAGGAGGGTGGTGTGGACTGTGTCGTGGCCAAATGGCTTGGCAAGTCGGAAGAGGAACTGGCTCAAGTCCTGATCGCTGAGCAGGTTGATGCAATCGCAATGGCCGAGGTGGCACGTAGGAGAAACAGGGGATTTTTGCTGGCCGACCAGACTGGTATAGGCAAGGGCAGAAGCCTGGCAGCAATTTCTGCCAAAGCCATCAGGGAAGGCAAGAAGGTAATATATTTTACGGAAAATACCGAAATCAATATCCCTGATGTCTGGCGGGATTTCAGAAGTATAAATGTTCTGGACCAATTGAATCCGATTATTCTGGCCGTTAAAACCGTTACCCTTTTCCGCAATGAAGGACATGGAACAAATGGTATCGGCCAAATTGAAAAAATACGAACCCTCCCTGCCAAACTGAGAAAGGAACTTTACCTCTCCGAACAATGGCCTGCAGAATGCAATCTTATCATTACCAATTATTCCCAGTTCAGGGGTGAGGATACACCTTCCAGAAAATGGGCCAAAAATGCCCTTGATAAGGACACGCTCCTCATACTGGACGAGTCCCAGAATGCAATAAGCTTTCGTTCACATACAGGTCAAGCCATCAGGGACATGATCAGGGCAGTTGGGCGTTCCAATGTCATTTTCTCGACGGCAACCCCAATGAGGAACCAGTATAACGGAGACCTGTACAAGTCCCTTTTGCCCAATGTCGAGGGATACCGACTCAACAATATCCTTAGAATCAAGTTTACGGGAGGTGAATCAGCCGAGGAAAGTTTTGCTTCAATGTTGGCTGAAGATGGTGTTTTCCTACGTCGGGACCATGATCTGTCGAACATTGATTTTCAGGTGAGGCTGCCCAAGGATGAGACGATAGTCAGATATCAGGGTATAATGGACAGGTTTTCCCCATTGATAGAACGGGTACTTGATTGTTCACTCAGGGTAAGTGCCCTAGTGGGGCAGGCCAAGGGCAATCATTATACCTGGTTGCTAAACAATGGTTTTGACAGGGCTACTGCTCAAACAGAGTCTGAAACTTCAAACCAGTACGGCATGTCTCCGGGAAGCCATCTGGCAAGACTTTCCAGACTGATGATAAATGCCATCAAGATTGATCAGGTTGTGTCCGAGGTGATCAATGAAATCAATGAGGGGCGCAAGCCACTAATATCCTTTCATTCAACAGGCGAGGTCCTTCTTAACGAATTGGTAGCTGCCGGCAATGAAATCCTGCTATCCAAGGAGTTGAATTTAACCCTGGCTGACCAGATCAGGCGAGTTACCGATAGCATTTACAAAATTACCATTGCCAACGAAGAGGTAGATGCCCGAGACCAATATGAGGATATAAAGCAACTGTCCCTGGAAATCGATGAGAAAATTGATCTGATCGATCCTGGCTTACCAGTTTCACCAATTGATTCCCTGATAGACAAACTAGCTGAGAGGGGGATCAAGGTGGGGGAGATTTCGGGACGTAATCTGGCCTACAGGGACAATAAAATTATCAGGAAACCGAATACGGGACGCCAACAAATCATTGAAAGATACAATAATGGTGAGTTGGATGTACTCATGTACAATATGGCCGGTGCGACGGGAGGTTCCTACCATTCTTCGGCTGATTTCAAGGATCAAAGACCCCGTTCGCTGATTGAAATGGAAACACCCCTGGACATTATAAAATATGTCCAATCGCAGGGTCGAAGCAATCGTTATGGTCAGGTTCACCGCCCCCGAGTCGTATCCGTAATGACCGGTCTGGTACCGGAAATGCGGATCATGCAGCAGAGGAATTGCAAACTTCGGGCAATGGGAGCCAGTGTTGACGGCAATCGATCTCATCCGCTATTGCTTGACGATATACCTGATTTCCTGAACATAATTGGTGATCAGGCAGCCAAGCAGGTGATTGAAGCCAATCCCGTTTATGCCAGAAAGCTCGGTTTCAGTGGCCCGGTCAGCCCGGTCGGTGAGCAGGAAAACTATACCATAAACTTCAGCCAAAACCAGACAATCAATACAAGCAGTAGCCTCTCACAATCCTTTGCCAACAAAGTCCTATCACGTTCCATTGTCCTGAATTCATCAGAGCAAACCGAGCTTGTTGATTTGCTACGCTATGAATTCGAAGCCATCGTTGAGGAGTTGGACAGTATCAATGCCAATCCTCTCAAACCGAAGGAACTGGACGGGTATATCGACATCAAGGCAAATGTTTTGTATTCCGGGCAGGAGATAGACCATCGCGATATAGATTCCTCTGCCTTTTTAAGACCCTTGTACATTGCTACCGGTATCCATCATTTCCACGAGGAACCAATCACTAGCGAGGAATTGAGTAGCCTCGTCAGCAAATCACGAATTGTTGACGGGATTGATGGATTTGCCCCATTTGGAGAACATCTGGAATCTAATCTGGCAACTTATCTACAGAATTTACTCCCTCCGGGTATCAGTTTCGGTGATGCTATCGATAATCTTTACGATCAACCATATCGATTCAGACACAAATTCGATACTCTGAAACGACTGATCAATCTCTTGAAAAAAATCAAACCTGGAGTTGTCATTCAAATTGATGATGGACCAACCAAGGATACATCCCTTCGTACGGTTGTGAAATTGTTTCCCCCAAAAATACAGTTTGCCCATTTACCCCAAGCTTACAGAATCAAGATAATTTCTCCGGGAGATTCGGAACCAAGTCAGATTTTTCTTAACAGGCTGGTTGCCATGCCTGAAAATTCCATCCGTTTTCAAATGGGTCTCTATTCGGGTGAAAACTTGCGGCATCTGAAGGAGTTCAACAAACAAAGTAAAATGGAACGCAAGACACCTGTACAAATTCTGGTCGGCAATCATTTGGCTGCCATAGGGGAAGCCAATCAACACAGATTAGGCGCTCTTTCTCTCTTCAGGGACAAATATGGAGTTCTGCAAAGAGGTGTTGTCATGAGCAAGAGAAATGTTGACCTGACAAAATTACCAGTAGCCGTACCGTCTGGCCGGGTGGCAATTGCTTTGACCAATTTATTGATCGGGAACAAGTTAAAGGGCCAAAGCATCTGTTTACGGGTTAATTCTGGCAAGGAGGAGATCGTTTGCATTCGCCTGTTCAGAAGCAGGTTTGATGTACATGCCCTAAGGGGTTATTTTACTTTTCCCTATGAAGAGAAACAATTTGGACCCGATGGTGAGGAAGAATTCGGTGCCGAGAGCTTTTACAGCAACCGACAGGAACTGGGGAAAATTTTCCGGGTTGAACCAAAGGATAATTATTCTGGCAATGCCACCAACCTGTGTTTTGATTTTCCAGAGCACAGAAACCTCTATCAAACCATTTTTTCAAACCTTGAGGGTCTGTCCCTGACCACTGATTGGTGGAACAGGAACTCGGTCAGTGAAATTATCAAGGATTTGGAATCCAACAGGCTCAACCTGAAATACAGTTTTCTTGAGAAGCAGGAAAATCCGGCTAGGAGTTTGTTCGATTGATCCTATTTGTTTTTTGATGAGGTTCTAGTGGGTAGTAGTTACCATTGGATTGTCAACCATGCGGCAGTTTTCTGACTTACTGTATAGACCTAATGTACAATGGTCTTTGGTGTGGACAATGACACCCAAAAATATCTACATAAAAGAGTGGTGTTGATTACCAATTTCCAGATAAGGATAACCATTATTAGCAAGGAATCATGCAACCCAATCGGTTAAAATGCCGATATAATCCAAGTTGTTTAATCCGATTTTTCTTGTCAGTATCCACATGGACATTATATAATGTAATGCCAGTAATTGATTTATCAGCAGGAAAGTCTAATGAACAATGTTCACACTATTAATGGCCGAGAAAAGGTGGTCAAGGGAGCAGTTAAGCAGCCCAATAATCCTGCCAAAGTAAAAAATGTTACACCAACATCGGAACGAATTATCAGGCAGACATCACTGAAAAGAAAAAAATTGATGATAGCTCTGGCCGATAGGTGAGGCATTATAGGGTAACTTGGGGAGATGCCCTTTGTGGACATGAACAGGCGCTTGAGTTTGGAGGCAGAGAGGGCATAAGAGACGAAAATGCAATACTTTCGGCTCTTGCGCGCCCATATCATGGTTACCACCGACTGATCCATCAGAAAACCGCTGCCTTGGTTCATGGGATCATAAAGAATCATGGCTTTGTTGATGCCAACAAGCGGACAGCATACTACCTTGTTGATTTGCTAGCAGAAAGAAGTGGTTACGAAATTGTAGCGAGCGATGAAGCAATTACAGATATGTTTGTCAGCGTTGCCAATGGTGAAACGGGTTATGAAGAGCTAGCCATGTGGTTTCGGGACCGATTGCAACGACAGTAATGACAAAGATGGAAGTCGAAGACGGGTTGATCCAGCCATTGTCGGATATCAGTTCTGGTTGAGTGTGCCTCTATACGGGGAGTTCTAGAGTATATTCACCGATTCCTCATAAAAACCACAAATACAGGTATAACGAGATAGGGAGTTGCATAAGCGACTAATTAACAGAGTACCCCACCATTACAAATGTTCTGATAGACCTACAATTTCCTGAACCAGATTAGGACTAGCCACAATAGCCTTTCCACCATTGGTGATCATATCAGGTAAATCCAGACCCATTACCTTACCTCCTGCTTCCTCAACGATTAACATTGCTGCCAGGCAATCCCAGGCATTCATATGGCTTTCCAAATAACCGATATATCTACCACAAGCCACGTATGTTATACTTATTGCCCCCGAACCATTACGACAAAAGATGCCATTCCTATTTATCAATTCGGCCAATACATCAGCGATGTTACTTTTGGCATCCTTGGTTGATGTCCCAACACCGACCAAACCATCATGCAAACCCTCTGATAAACTTGGAATATTGGGTTTTCCATTCTTATAGGACCCCTGACCCCTGCAGGCATAAAACATTTCTTCATGTACAGGGTCATATACAACACCGATTTGAGTTGCCCGGTCATCAACACATGCCAGTACCACTGCCCAGACAGAAATACCCCTTACGAAGTTAGCTGTACCGTCTATAGGATCTATTATCCAGGAATAGGACGAGTTTTCAGGGTCCTTGTTTGGAAATTCCTCGCCGATCAATCCATCATCAGGAAAATATTTTGATAGTTTATCCCGAATTAAAACTTCGACCTCCCTATCCGCTTCGGAAACCAGGTCCTGTACTCCTTTCTTTTCAACTTTCAGATTATCGAGATTTCTGAATCTTGTAAGGGCCAGCTCTCCGGCATCCTTGCAAATCTCCAATGCGGCATCAAGCCGCTGCTTCAATTGTTCATCCATCTATGTTTCCTGACGTTTTGAAAAGGAATACTCAAGGAAGTTCACCATCAATCCGGCGAATTTTTCACTTTCGTTTTGGGATTTGATTTGGTTCTTGCCTCTTTTACAAAGTTCTTGATCAATCTCGTTATTATCAAGCATGTAATCTAGGAGTTGATTCATGAAATCAAAAGACATTTCAGGGTGATATTGGGTAGTGAAGAAATGATCCCCGATTTTAAAGGAAGCGAAATTGCAGCTAGGGTTTGAACCAAGTAGCACCGCCTCAACGGGCAGTTCAAAAACCTGTTCACAATGAGCAGAATAAAGACCCAAGGAAGCAATTTCAGTCTGGTTCCAACTCTCAAACGAATTAAAATCTGTTTCCGCCCTTCCCAATTGCCATCCCGTAAGGTTTTTATCAACCTTTCCACCCAATGACTTGGCAATGGCCTGATGTCCAAAGCAACATCCGACTGTTGGCATCTTATGTTCATCGAGTTCCCGGATAAATCTCAAAAGGTTGTCTATCCAAATCTCGGGATCATTTACGGAAGCGGGGCTTCCAGTAATTACATAACCATCATATTGGTCATAGGAATCAGGAAAAACATTATCCATGACCGGAATTACATGAAAATCCCAATCGGGTCTATGAGGTGAAAGGATGGAAATGAATTTTTCGCCATCATCAGGAAATCTCAATGCAAATTCTGAAGTGTCATTACTGGTTAAAAGAATTGCAATTTTCATAATTTTTTCACTACCAGAATCCTTTGTTCAAACCCTAACGAAACCTGCAAGAAGCAGTTTTAATTGGAAAACAACAATCAATGATGTTCAATTACACCCAAAGTGATGTAGGTTGTACCATACCTTCTTGCAAATTGCTCTGACCAAAGGGAACTGGAGGGAACAGGTGCACCGCTTTCAATGACAAGAACACATTCATTTGCCAACCATCCTCCATTGAGTGCACTCTGTATTCCGTCTTCAATTAGGTTCTCCCGATAGGGAGGATCCAGGAAAACCAAATCATGTGAATACCCCTTGTTGGGAGGAAGTCGGGTTGCATCTGCATGTAATACTGTTGAGTTATCAATAGCTTGGGCCTTGAAGAGATTTCTTTCGAGTAGAGAAAGGTTGTATTTATTCTTTTCAATAAACGTGGCAGACTTAGCTCCTCTAGACAAAGCTTCCATGCCAAGTGCCCCCGTGCCAGCGAATAAATCCAGAACTGAACTGTCAGCGATTAGATTTCCCAGAGGACCATGCATTAGAATATCGAACATGCTTTCACGAATCCTGCCCGAAGTTGGTCTTAGCGTTTTTTTGTCCTTCTGAGGATTAGGGGTATGAAGTTTCAATCCCTTAAATTTACCTGCACTAATTCGCATGTTTCACAATGTGAGATGTTAGTATCTTATAACAATATGGGACAAACCGTTAATTTAGGTCCAGCCCAGAGAAAATCTATAGGTTACGTTTTCAGCCCGCTCGCAGAGAAAATCAATAAGATTTCAGTGGTAAATTTGCTCTGGGGTGAAAGTGAAATGGGTTTTGTAATTGGGCTTGAAATCGTACCCGATACCGATTCAATTTTCCTTCAAAAACTAAATCATGGAAATGCTATTCACCGAAAATATAATTTTTTAATTCATCACCACTCTTCTTGACTACTTTGCCATCCTCCCATACAACAGCATAGTGACCTAATTTCCACTTTTCTATTAAGGCCTTCCTGACTGCCTGACGAAGACCCTCCAAATATTGGAGTGCTTCTGCTGGAGGAGAGTCTGTTTTAATAATATTCATTTGCCTATTTTTTCGAGAATGTGGAATAAGTATTCATCAATTATATACTGGTCAATACCGTGTTGTACAAAAATAAGTTTTGGGGGGTTTTCGTGATTCATATAGCAAAGGCATTTATCTACGATATGGCAATATTCGTTTAAAAGCAAATTAAGGCTTCGAGGAAACCGTCTAACTATATCCCTCTTTGGTATATTGTGCCCACCGCGACTAACCCGTTCTGCAACCCGATTAATTGATAACGCAACATTGGGCAGTGCCAGATAAATTAAAACAACTGTCCATCCATCAGCATGAAGACGATCAATAAACCGTAGGTAAGTACGACCAGACAATGTGGTTTCAAATGCAAAATCGTTTCGATCAACCACACATTTCTCGAGTTCACTTAGAAATAAGCGACTTGCTGTGAGCAATTTCCTTTCAGGTGATAAAGGTGAAATTCCAGCAGCAATGAGATCTGCATTAATGAAATTGGCATCGTTCGATAACTTTGCCAGAAAATTCAATGCAAAAGTTGTTTTTCCTGCGCCGTTAGGGCCGGCAAAAATCCAGCAGGTAGGCATCAAACAGTATCCTTAACAGTCAAGTATTTCCAGATTTGATTTACAGGCACCAGTCTTGGCTACCGTTTACTTCTCAGAAGTTGCTTTAAATCGTTGTCAGGATTGCCCAAGGTTTCAGGATCAACGTTAATTCCCTGTTCCAGTATACGCTTGCCAACCATATAGGACCTTGGATCATTTATGGCATCCACGGCAATGAGGTCATCATCCCGCATATACCAGAAGCTGACACAATCCTCCAAATTCCCCTGTCTGGTAATTATGCTTGTATATCCAGTCCCCAAGCCGGAAATCTGAAGCTTGGCCTCATACTGATCGGTCCAAAACCATGGTACAAATTTATAGTCCTTGTCAGCCCCCATTATGTTTTCTGCCACCGTTTCGGATTGGTCGATTGCATTTTGTACGCTTTCCAGTCTGATAAACGTATCCTGCCACGGAAAGGAAGTACAATCACCTGATGCCCAGATATTTGCGTGTGAGGTTTGCCCCTTCGCATTGACCCTGATGCCATTTGAAATGTCGAGCCCGGCCTCTTTTGCCAGCGCATCACCCGGCTGGACTCCTATACCGACTATGACAAAATCTACATCCAATTCATCGTCGTTTGACAACACGGCTTTTTGAACCCTTTCTTTACCCTCCAATTGTTTCAATCCAACACCTTCCAGCAATCTTGCACCCTTGCTGGTATGAAGGTTTCTGAAGTAAGCAGATGTTTCTGGTGCAACAACGCGCTGCATGATTCTTTCAGCAGCTTCCACGATAGTTACCTGCAAACCTTTGGAAATCAGGGCAGAGGCGGTTTCCAGACCAATAAATCCCCCACCGACAACCAAAACCTTTCTGTTTTCTTCAAGTTCTGGTTGCAGGGCAGTGATGTCGGTAAGATCCCTGATGTAATAAAGACCTCCCAAATCCCCTCCCAGCCTGGCGGGCAGTTTTGTTGGATGAGAGCCAGTAGTCAATACCAGGTGATCGTATGGGATTGATTGACCGTTGGCTTTGACACTGGAAGTATTTAAATCGATTTCCTCACAACGGGTACCCAACATCAAGTCGATGTTATTTTCCGTGTAATAAGATTGCTGGCGAAGGTATAGCCTGGTTTTTTCCATTTCCCCTGTCAGATATTTCTTTGAAAGTGGAGGTCTTTGGTAGGGTAATTCAGGTTCACCACAAATCATGGTTATCTTGCCTGAATAATCCAATACCCGTAATTTTGATACAACCGATAAACCAGCCTGGCCTCCTCCAACTACAACTGCCCTTTCCATAAATCATCCCTAAATGATAACAATACGATAATAAAGTAAATTAATTATTGTATATTTTGTGACAAAGAAAAAAGAAGGAATATTATGGAAGTTTCAATCGGAAGCAGGCTACCTGAAGCAAAATTATTGCAGTTTGGCCTGAAAGGTCCTGAAGAGGTCTCGTTGAATGAATTGATCGGGTGTGAAAGTGTCGTGATTTTTGCCGTACCAGGAGCATTTACACCAACCTGTTCAGTTACACATGTTCCAAGTTTTGTAAAGAATGCATCAAAACTTGCCGACAAAGGGATAACCAAAATCATCTGCATCTCGGTCAATGATCCCTTTGTTTTGCAAGCCTGGGAGAAAAACCTTGATATCAAGGAATCAGGCATTCTGCTTTTGGGTGACGCAGAGGGTGAATTCATCCGAGCGATAGGAATGGAATTTTCAGCCCCTGATGTGGGACTTGTTGGTAGATCGAAAAGATTTACGATGTATGTTGAGGATGGGGTAGTCAAACAACTCAACGTTGAATCCAACCCGGGTGTATGTGAAATCTCTGCTGCAGAAACCCTGCTGGAACAGATTTAATTCAGTTCTCCCCAAATAATTTTCAGTCCGTGGTTTAGTCAGGGCTTGCCCTTAACTTGTCAATGCGTTTGGCCAGTTGAATATCAAGGTTTGTTAGACCCTTGGCACTATGAGTGGTAAGGATCAATATGACCCTGTTGTAGACATTGTGGATTTCGGGATGATGGTTCAGTTTTTCCGAAATCAAACCAACTTCCACCAGCCAACCCAAGGTTTGGATGAAATTTTTGAATTTAAAGGATTTTGCTAAGGAATCCTTTTCATCAATGTACGTCCAGCCCGATTGTTCCAGCTCTGCCAGCATGACCTTCCGTTCATCCCCTGTAAGTAATTCCACCATGATTCAATACTCCTTCTTGAATGGGCTAGAAAGTGTCAAATGTTCGATTTCCTCCAAAACCAGTTTTTCTTCCTTTTTGAGAAAGTTTTCAAGGGCCTGATGAAATCCCTGATGTCCTATCAAATGTAGGGAGTGGGTTTTGAAGGGTAAATATCCCCTGGCCAGTTTATGATGCCCACCTGCCCCGGCCTCGACATATTTCAAGCCATGTTGAATGGCATAATCCATGGCTTGGTAGTAACATAATTCAAAATGGAGGAAATCCTGATATTCCGTGCATCCCCAGTACCTGCCGAACAGTTTGTCCTGACCTATGAAATTAAGCGCACCGGCTATGGGATATCCGTCCTTTTCACACAATATGAGCAGGATATCATCGGCCATTGAATTCCCCACAATGCTGAAGAACTCCCTTGTCAGGTATGGGTAGCCCCATTTCCTCATGCCGGTCTCCTGGTAAAACAACCAGAATGAATCCCAATGGTGTTCCTTTATTTGAGCACCGTTCAATAGCTTGATTTTCCCGCCAAATGTGTGAAGATTTTTTCTTTCCCGACGGATATTCCGTCTCTTGCGGGAAGACAATTCGTTCAGAAACTGATCAAAATCACCATACCCCGGATTGGTCCATCGATATTGATAGCCCGTTCTATGCAACAACCCGTAATCCTGGCCATGTTCAACCTCTTCGGATGTACAAAAATTGATATGGGCTGACGAAAAGGATTGTCCCTTGATGATACTCTTCATTGCTTGTAACAAGGCACTGAAACCAATGGATTCATAGCCCGGTTTGACAAGAAACCTTTGACCTGTGGCGGGAGTAAATGGTACAGCTGATAGTAATTTGGGATAGTAGGATTCTCCCATGAATTCGTATTCCTGGGCCCATGAGTAGTCAAATATAAATTCACCCATGCTGTTGAACTTGACGTAAAGGGGCATGACAGCAATAATATCACCGCCCTCGGTGACCACGAGATGTATCGGTACCCAACCTGCTTCGGGTGAAGTCGACTTCGATTCTTCAAGGGCTAGAAGAAAACCGTGTTTGGTAAAAGGATCTATTGATCGTCCATTGGATGAATCTGACTTGGCACAAGTATCCCACTTATCTGCAGGAATGTCCTTGATCGCTTGATAGGCAACCACTTTTATATCTAATGGTTTATCCATGGTCAATTGATCCTAAAGGAGACATATTCAAATCAACAGCAAGATGTGCCGGTATCTATCTGAAAAATCCCCTCGACCTCAACCGGTATACCGAAGGGGAGGTCGGCCATGCCTACCGCCGAACGAGCGTGTCTGCCCTTTTCACCTAGAGCCTCGACAAAGAAATCGGAACAGCCATTGACAACAGCAGGATGCTGACCAAAATCGGGCGTCGAATTTACGAAACCGGTTAGTTTCACGACTCTCTCCAAACGTTCCAAATCACCATCACAGGCATCCTTCACTTGAGCCAAAAGGTTGATTGCACAGATTCTGGCAGCCTTTGCACCCTCTTCAAGGGACATGGTATCCCCCAACTTGCCCTTGACCATATTTTTTCCCTCAAGCGGAACCTGACCAGAAACATATACGAGGTTACCCACAACGACATAGGGTATGTAGTTGAATACGGGTTTTGGCATGGGAGGTAAAATAACGCCCATTTTTTCAAGATTTTTCTCAATTGTGTTCATTCCCAACTCCAAAAAAGTAAATTCGAAAGCTAAATAAAGTTCGTTTGTCAGGGTGTTCCTATTAGCACAGCCACAATACCCTCAAAAGGAGAATCTTTGTTTTTCGATACAAGAATTCCCTAAAGCAGGGGGATGGGCCTCATTCCATTGTGAATTTTTTCCATTGCCAAACGCCAGATTTCGGCGGGCAGGCCACCACCGGTTACATTCTTCAATGGTCTGTTGTTATCATAACCCATCCAGACGCCGGTTACATAGTTACTGGTAAATCCTATGAACCAAGCATCCTTGGCAGATTGTGTCGTTCCCGTTTTGCCGGCACTTTGCCAATTCTCCATCTTGGCCCTTTGTCCCGTACCTTGGTCGATGACCTGGTTCAACATGTAAACCAATTGTCTGGCAGAAGAACCGGAAATTGCCCTTTGCCCTGATTTTCCCTGCATTCTGAACAGAACCGTATCTTCCCCCTTTAGTCTGATTTCTTCGATCCCGAAAGGTATAACTTCCCAACCCCCACTCAAAATACCAGTGTAAATCCCTGTCATCTCAAGGAGAGTTGCTTCGGAGGTACCTAGGGCAAGGCTTGGGCCACTTACCAATTGGCTTTTCAGACCTAGTTTGCGAGCGATGGATGCTACCCTGTCTCGTCCCACCGCCAGAAGAATCTGGACTGCAACAGAATTCAAGGATTTGGC
>CAZHIL010000561.1:0-3564 GCA_964532985.1 uncultured Albidovulum sp.
GCACAAATAGACGAGGGTCTACGGGCACATATGAACAGAGTCTATGCCTATATGGCTGGGGCAATGTTGATCACAGGTGCTGTTGCCTACCTTAGCAGCACAAGCTTAGCCTTGATGCAACTGATTTATTCCACTCCCCTACAATGGGTAGTCATGTTGGCACCATTGGGTGTTGTTTTCTTGCTTAGTGCAAGGATTAATAAGATGTCACCTTCTGCAGCACAAACAACTTTCTGGATTTTTTCAGGTCTAATGGGGCTATCGATCTCTTACATTTTCCTTGTTTATACAGGGTATTCGATCGTACATACATTTCTTGTCACGGCAATTGCGTTTGCTGGTCTGAGTCTGTGGGGTTATACCACTAAGAAGGATATAAGCGGTTGGGGATCGTTTTTGATAATGGGGCTTATCGGAATAATATTAGCTTCATTGGTTAATTTGTTTTTTGCCTTACCCGGTTTGAGCTTTGCCATTTCAATACTTGGAGTTCTGATATTTGCCGGACTTACAGCATATGATACCCAGCGGTTGAAAAATGAATACCTGCACTTTGCCACCCGAGGTGATGAACTTTGGTTGCAGAAATCAGCCATACTTGGTTCATTGAGTCTTTATCTGAATTTCCTGAACTTGTTTTTACTACTCCTTCATCTCTTTGGACAAAGGGAATAATCAGGTTTCAAACCCGATTTAGAAATTCATTCCATACCAGCCTGATCTATTGATCAGGCTGGTATTTTTTTGAGATTACTTACTGAAGTGACCAGTGCTGGTCAGTAATACAATCTGCCGACTTTATTTAAAGGGGATCATAAATTTTAGACTACCTACAGAAGGAAATTAACGAATTAACCATTGGTGCATTTGCTCTTTTGGTTTGTCTTGGTGGGGCATTCTATATCGGAGATTATTTTACAAAAAAAGGAAAAAAACACTTGGTGTTGTTATCGCGTTAGTCTGGGGCAGCCCGTTTATAATCTTTGGTATAATAAGGCCATCACTTGAGCCAGTCATTAAAATTGCTATTTGGGTTTATGTTGTGGGTTTGGTTTGTGTTGGTAATTATTTAGACAAAAAAGGTTTTGCAAATAAACATTGGATTAATTTTCTGGGTTACGGATTTCCACTTATAATCATTGTTATTTTACTTGAGTAACTACATAAAACAGAATCACCATTAATTAGATATTCAGTTATTACCTACCCCTCTGGCGAACCATTGGGGGCTTCCCTTTTTTCGCTTAACTTTCAAGATTCATACTGGGCCCCAGTTTGAGTTCAGGGCTTCAAATCGAAAGATGCGTGTCAATTAAGATTTAATTGATTGGCAGTTTGGAAAGGTCTTTTTTCAGAAAAATATCCAAACCCTACAAAATCAGAAACAACCAATCTGAATTGGTTTGCTTACTGGGAATTTTCCTGAAAGGAAGAAGGTTATTTAATTTTACCTTCTTTATACTCCACATGCTTGCGTGCAACAGGATCATATTTCTTGACACGCATTTTTTCGGTCATAGTACGGGCATTCTTTTTAGTTACATAAAAATGACCTGTATCAGCTGTAGAGTTAAGTCGAATTTTTATTGTAGCAGGTTTGGCCATCAGAACTTCTTCCTTCCCGATTTATTCGTTTATCCACCATTGGGTGGAAGATTTAGATTTAGGTCAATAATTTACCTATTCAACAAGACAAAGACAAAAACGCGGAAAACCTGTAAGCCGGATTCTGTTCCGAGTTGACACTCTTCGATAGCCATTCATCTAAAACAAAGGTTACCCTTCATTTTTTGCTGCCTACCACACTGTAAGGTCAAAGCACCCTTGCTAAACTAGCCTACAGCTCTACTTGGCATTGCTCCTGGTGGGGCTTGCCTTACCATTTTTGTTACCAAAAACGTGGGGGTCTCTTACACCTCCGTTTCACCCTTGCCATATAACCTGTAAGATCATTTTGGCGGTCTATTCTCTGTGGCGCTGTCCCTTGGGTTACCCCAGCCGGGAGTTACCCGGCACCATGCTTTGTGGAGTCCGGACTTACCTCATGATAAACTCATGCGGCTATCCGGTTTTCCGCAAATAAAAAAATAGGATCAAAACAATCTTTTTTCAATTTATCCCTGTTTGGAACACTAAAATCGTTCAGAAATAGATACAAGTTCCCTCAGGCAACCAATATCATGTTCATTCAATTCACCACTGGCCCAGGGTCTGAATCGAGATCTGAAACTATCCAGCAAATGGCATAATGATTCTTCTTCAGACTTATCTTTCGGTGAAGAATAACCAAAGGATTCGGCCAAGGTATTAAATTCAGATTTATCAACCGTTACTGATGTTCCGCAGTCGGGCCATATCGAGAGGTTGCTCAAGGCCAAACCACGCCAATCAAACTTCCTGCCTGGATCCAGTTTCCTGCCGACAGCAATATCAGAGTGTCCGAGAATATTGTGAACTGGTATATCCCATTTGTTGATCAAATTCCTGAGAGTGGTCTCCAAGGAAAAGATTTGAGGAAGTGAGTACGGGTGGTTACCAAAATTAGCCAGCTCAATTCCTAATGATCTAGAATTGATGTCACTTTGTCCCATCCATGACCCAGCACCTGCATGCCAGGCTCTCATTTCATCCTGAACCAATTGATATACCTTACCTTTTTCAGTTATCAAATAGTGGCTGGAAACCTCATGGATGGGTGAGCATAACCGTGCTAGAGCCAACTCGGATGTGGCCATAGCAGTATAATGGATAACAATGAACCTTGGATTGAGGTTGTCTCTTCTTTGGCTGTAATTTGGTGAGGGAAACCAAACCGGTTTGAATTCCTGGTTTTTACTCATTGAAGAACGAGACGGTATTTTACCGGGTTCCATGAGCAGGCAAAGCCATCGCCATCAGGATCCAAGTTCAAATCATCCTTCTCGGGTCCGCCGGCATCAAGAAAGGCCTGTTGAGCTGCTTCACTGTCAACATAGGCATCACATCTTTCAAGGTATTTGGTGCGATTGAAAAATGCCGTATTACGTCTGAATAGTACGGTTCCAGGTGTATGTTTTGTATTCAATGCGAACGATACAACATCTGATTGACCAACCTTTTCAGGGTGTTCAATCGGTTCATAAATCACGAGTTTTTCTTCAGTCTCCTTGATCCTCTTACTATCAGATTCTATCGTTTCACGTTGAACCACCGAAGCAAAGTCCTGTTCATCGGAAACAGTTCGCCCAAATTCGTCAAACTCCTGTGGTTTTGGTTCAAGTGCCAGTTCTACTCTACCTGCTGTTTCTTCAGATTCCCCATCTGCAACTGTATTATCATTACCATCAGTATCGGTATCAACCACTACCAAACTTTGCTCGTTTTCTTCACTCTCGTTGGAATCGACATTTGTATCAACAAGTTCATTTTGTTTTGAATCTGTTTCATCGACTGGATCGGGAGTATCTACCAAGGAATTGTTATCCTGATCCCCGGAATGCAGTATTTCTTCAATTTCATTAACTATTTGCTGTGCAACTTCCTCTGAAGTTTCCTCAGATGTTAAATCATCAGGTGATTGGGTGG
>CAZHIL010000562.1:0-11716 GCA_964532985.1 uncultured Albidovulum sp.
GTCCAGGAAGATTTGTGCCTACTACACAATGGTGGTGAGCAACATGTCCTGGTTGGTGCCATATTGTGTTTTCCGGCAAGTTGGCTTCTGTCTGAAAAAATGGGCTTGCCACTCACCTCAATTCATGATCCAGTACCCCAGTATAATGATCGTATTGCCATGGTTGTCCAGCGGATGTTTGATAATCTCCAACCCGACAGAATTATATACCGAGGGAATTATCTTTCTTATACCAATCCCGATCTCCACCAGCCGAGAAGCATGAATTATAGGCGAGACAAGGACAAGACAGGTAAAAAGTGGGCAAGGGTGGAGCGTCAAACCCTCAGGAAACTTAATGATACCGAGGGGATTGTATTTGGAATCCATACATCGGTATGCCCTCAGGACAATTTATCCGATCCAGGTCAATTCGAGAATTACCTGGCTGAAAAGGAATAGTGAAGACTTCAATGTTTGGAAATACGTTAGTTTTGCAAAATGCTGAAATCATTAATATTCAAATGCAACCTTACCGGTTGGTGTAATTAGGACTTTACATTGTCTCTACACCTGACATTTGACCAGATTAGCTACGGATTGGAGACCTACAGGGGAGGATCTTCGGATTACATGCTCAATGAAGGGCTTCTTGAACATATTCCTCGGGCCAAGAGACCGGCCAGCGTGCTGATACCTCTTGTCAGCAGGCCCGGTGGGGTAATGGTTATATTTACCAGGCGTTCAAGTCATCTCAAGTACCATGCGGGACAGATTTCCTTTCCGGGTGGAAAAGCCGAACACTGGGACCGTGATGAATTGGGAACTGCCCTGAGGGAAGCAAAAGAGGAAATTGGATTGGACCCCGCACAGGTTGAAGTACTTGGGGTATGTCCTCCCCATGAAACGGTAACCGGTTTCAGGATTACTCCGTTTGTTGGTAAGGTGGACCCCCTGTTTGATGCCGTGGCCCAAATCGAGGAGGTTGCAGAAATCTTTGAGGTTTCACTGGACTTTCTGATGGATTTAACAAACTACCGTATTGAATCCATAATGAGGGACGGGAAAAAATACAGATACATTGGGCTCAATTACCATGATTATCATATCTGGGGAGCAACAGCCAGAATACTCAATGGTCTTGCCAGACATCTCAATGAACAATGCGTATAAAACGATTTTGGCAAAATGATCAGTTTCTGGCAGGGTTGTTCAAGCTTTTCCGGGATGAAGGATTTCAACTGTATTTTGTTGGTGGGTGTGTCAGGGACTGTATCCTGCAAAGATCCCCTTCCGATCTTGACTTGGCAACTGATGCCACTCCGACCGAGATGAAGGAAATGTTCAATCGTGAAAAAATCGGTTTCAAACCGATAGGGGTTGAATTTGGTTCGTTGGTGGTAGGACCAAACGGGGTTTCGATTACCACCTTTCGCAAGGATATCAAGGCCTATGGCAGGAAGGTCGAGGTCTGTTTTGCGACGGATTTGGAGACTGATTCCTCCCGCAGGGATTTTACCATAAATGCCCTTTATGCCGACTATGAAGGAAAAGTACATGATCCCAGGGGAGGTTTGAATGATCTTGAGAAAAAACGGGTTAGATTCATAGGTAATCCGGTTAATCGAATCAATGAGGATTATCTACGCATATTGCGATTTTTTAGGTTCAGTGTCCTTTATGGTGATCCTGCCAGGGGTTGTGATTCCGAAGGCTTGGCTGCCATTCGAAAGTTTCAGGCCGAAAAACTCGGGTTGCTATCCGGGTATAGAATCAGATCCGAAATATTCCGTATTCTATCCATAAGGCCTCTCTATTGGTGTCTCAAGGAATGGGAGAATACTTCCAGTTGGCACTGGTTCTTCCCGGAAGGTCAGGCCCTGAAACACGAGAAACTGGAACAAATGGAGCAGGCACACCAGTTTGAACTCAATCCCATTACCAGTCTTGCGGTACTGAATATCAACACGAAGAATTGTAAATTGGATTTAACAAGGGTTGAACGTTTAAAACTTGACATATTGTTACAATATTCAAAGAATATCGAATATTCACTTGAAGAGTTGGCTTATCGGTTTGGCAAAGTAACAACTGAGGCTATAATCCTGATCAGGGCCATACTGGGTAATGAGGGAATCCCCTCAGACTTCAGGTCAAGGGTTGATTTTGCAGCAAGTCAGGAATTTCCAGTCAAGGCAAAGGATCTGGGAACAAGATATGAGGGGAAGGAATTGGGTGACAAACTCAAGGAATTGCAAAAGGTATGGATTTCATCAGGTTTTGAGATATCCAAATCTGCCCTGCTGAAATTGGTATAGTGAAAGGCAAGGAAACTTATGCGAGTGGTTGAAATCATGGTAGGGTCTTTTTGTTCGGTAAGTTGATCAATCCATACCAGTATTCGGAGGGAGAGCCACCACAAACCCTGGGCCGGTTTTACTTGTGGTGCTTGCAAGGGTCATTTCCACTGATTTTCATTGGTTTAGTGGTGTCCATGCTGGCGGGTTCGATGGAGGTATGTTCCGCCTTGATACTGGGGTTGATCATTGATAGTGCAGTATCAACGGACCTGAACAACATCTTTACCGACAATGTCCTGCTCCTTGGCGGTGCCGTTGTTTTCTTTCTGGTGGTTAGACCCTTTGCCTTTGGGGCAAGTACCTATATCAACTCGGTCTTGATCAACCCGAACATCAATTCATTGGTTCTTTCAAGACTTCATCGCCATACGATGGATCAGGCGATTTCATTTTTTGATGATGATTTTGCCGGTAGAATATCCCAGAAGCAACTGCAAGCATCAAGGGCCATTTCGGAAACGGTCAATGAAATTGTCAACGTGATTTCGTTTGCCATAGCCTCATTGCTGGGGTCATTCCTGCTCCTCGTTTCAATTGATTACAGGATTGCCATATCGCTGATAGTATGGCTTTTCTGTTATGTTTTCTTCATTCGCTGGTTCTTGCCCAGAATCAGAAAAAAATCTGCCAGCAGGGCAGGTGCTCGATCAATACTTTCCGGCCAGATTGTCGACACGATAACGAACATAAGAACAGTCAAGCTTTTTGCCCATTACCAGCATGAGGATCGGGCTGCTCTGGATGCATTGGAAAACTTTCGCGGGAAAGCCACGGAATTTGGCCAGGTTGCTTCTTCTTTCAGATATTTCCTGATGTTGCTTTCGGGATTGCTTCCGGTTATTCTGGTTGGCGGTTCCCTTCTGCTCTGGTCAAATGGCATGACCACAACAGGAGATATTGCCGCAACGAGTGCTGTTTCCATGAGGATTGCTCAAATGTCAGGTTGGGTCAGTTTTGTACTGATGGCAATTTACTCCAATGTTGGTGAAGCCGAAGACGGTATGAGAACTTTGGCCCATCCACATCAGCTCGTTGATGCCCCACAGGCCAAGGAGGTTGCCGGGCTGAAGGGCAGTATAGAATTCAGGAAAGTTTCTTTCCGGTATGGGAGGGAAATTGGTGGCGTTACCAATATTAACCTTCAAATCAAACCTGGCGAACACATCGGACTTGTCGGGGAATCCGGTGCCGGGAAATCGACTCTGGTCACTCTGTTGATGAGATTATATGATCCTGAAGGGGGAGCCATCATGATTGATGGTACTGATATCCGTAATATAACTCAGGAAAGCCTGAGGAATCAAATCAGCATGGTAACCCAGGAAACTGCCATGTTCAATAGATCAGCTTGGGAAAACATTGCATATGGCAATCCAAAGGCAAATCGGGATGAGGTTGTAGAGGCATCCATCAAGGCGCAGGCTCATGAGTTCATCATCAAAATGGAGGATCGTGTTGGTCGCAAGGGATATGATGCCTATCTGGGTGAAAGAGGGGTAAAATTGTCCGGGGGTCAAAGGCAAAGAATTGCCTTGGCAAGAGCAGTTTTGAAAGATGCTCCGATAATGGTTCTGGACGAGGCCACATCAGCATTGGATTCAACGGTTGAAGAATACATCCAGGATGCCTTGCGACAAATCATCGAGGGAAAAACGGTCATTGCCATAGCTCACAGGTTATCCACAATATTACGTATGGACCGCATTATTGTTATGCATGAGGGGAATATCGTCGAGCAGGGTACTGTTGATGATCTGCTTGCCAAGGGGGGAGTATTCAGTCAGCATTGGGAAAAGCAGGTCGGTGGGTTTATCGGCATTGATCCTGATGCAGATAGCCAAATCAGTTCAAATACGGGATGATTTATTCTTGTCCCTTCAATTCTGGACAAGGCATGAAGTCAATTGTTGCGTAATTGCAACCTGGGGGCGGTTATTTTGTTCTCGTTATGGCAAATCTTGCAGCCTCGACTAGCATTTTGGCCTTGTTCCCATAGGGCTCAAGATACGAAACAGCCTCTTCTACCTGCTCTCTGGCCAGATTGCGGGCTCCCTCCTCCCCGAGCAGTGAGACAAAGGTATGTTTGCCCTTGGATGAATCCTTGTCAAGGGTTTTGCCAACATCCTCGACATTACCTGTAATATCCAGCAAGTCATCAGCAATTTGAAACGCCAGTCCCAGTGCGGCTGCATAACCTAGAAGATTGGTCGGATCAGTTCGACTCAAAATTGCTCCTGCTTCACAAGAAAAGCCGATAAGTTTGCCTGTTTTGTTCTGCTGAAGTATGGTTATATCTTCAACCGTCGCAGCATGTGGGTTGGATTCGGCTTCCATATCCAGAATCTGACCAAAAACCATGCCTGAAACTCCTGATGCACAAGCCAGGGAGTAAACAAGATCAGCCCTAATGTCGGGATCAGGAATCCTGTTCCGATCGGATAAAATTTCGAAGGCAAGTGTTTGCAGTGCATCACCCACCAGAACGGCAGTCATCTCATTCCATTTGGTATGTATCGTTGGTTTGCCCCTCCTCAGAGGATCATCGTCCATACAGGGTAGGTCATCATGGACAAGTGAGTATGCATGAAGACATTCGATGGCGGCCGCCACGTATTCTGGAATCTTACCGGTTACGCCATTTATTTTGGCACTTTCAACCACGAGGAACCCCCGGAATCGCTTGCCGCCGTCCAAGGTATGTTCCATGGGAGGGATCAGCGAATTACGGGGCAATTCGGTACAAATTTCACCGAGGGTGGTACCGATTCTGTTTCCAACCTCAGCAAGATACTCAGTGAATTCAGCCATGACGGATTGATACTCTCATTTAGTCTTCAACAAGATCAAGGTTGCGCAAACCAACCGGATTACCTGTTTTATCCAGTTCAATAACCTGAGGCAGGCTGGTATCAGGTTCCAGAAAGGACTTGCAATAATCGGCAAGATGTCTGGAATATCTCAATAATTGGGTTGTTTCCTCAACGGAAATGCCGGGATCACCTAGAATCTGGGATATTTCCCTTAACCTGTCTTCGGCCTGGTGATAGCTCATATCCATCACTTCCAGTATTAACTGGTTATATCGTTCCTCATGTTCATTTCGTTCCAAGACCATGATTAGAACTGCAATCCCATTTCGATTCCTGTCAGGAAGCGTTGGTTTCCGGTTCTTCCAGGGAAATCTCGTCTATCTTTTTCTGAGCCTCCCTCAGGGTATAATCACAATGTTTTCGCAACTTGGTTCCCAAAACATAGAGTTTGATTGCTTCGTCCAACGAGACACTGCCCTTCTCGAGCAAACTGACGACATGTTCCAATTTTTCCAATGCATCCTCAAAGCTCAAGGCGTAGATTCCATCCTTGTCCAGTTTCAGCAATTCTTGTGTTTCTTTCATAAATATTATTCCATCAAAGCCGTTAGATGAGCCTTCACCGAAGTCGTGAGACCCAGAATACTGTATCCTCCCTCAAGGGAAGAAACCAACCTGTCCTTGCAATGTGCCCGGGCCAGGTCTTTCATTTCCCCGGTTGCCCAGTAAAAATCTTCCTCATCCAACCTGAGTGAGGCTAGTGGATCGTCATAATGGGCATCGAAACCTGCTGAAATGAAAATCAACTCCGGCTTGAATTTATCCATGCGATCAATGATGGAGTTCATGGCTGCCCGAAACTCTGCACTTCCTGTACCAGTTCCTAGTGGTTTATTGATGATTTGATCGAACGACCCTCTTTCAGACTCATAGCCCGAGCCAGGATACAAGGGCATTTCATGTGTGGAGGCAAACAGGACGCGTTTCTCATCCCAAAGAATGTTACTCGTACCATTGCCGTGATGAACATCAAAATCCAGAATTGCCACCCGTTCAAGACCATGCTTTTGAATGGCATGCAAGGCCCCGATGGCGACAGTACCAAAAAGGCAAAATCCCATACCTCGTGTTTTTTCGGCATGATGTCCCGGTGGTCGGACTGCACAAAAAGCATTTTTGGCACTTCCCTCGAAAACCATGTCAGTTGCCTGAACGATTGCGCCAACTGCCCGTCGGGCTGCGTTCCAGGAACCTTTACTCATGCTTGTATCCGCATCAATATAGGCAAATCCGTGGACGGGCTCCAAACCTTGGATTTGATCTACATAGCTTTGGGGGTGGGCAAGGGTCAGGCGGTCTAATTCACACAAGGGAGCATCCAAGCGTTCAATGGATGCGAATTCAGGTTGATTGAAGATATCTTCAAGCCGTTCCAACCGCTCGACCCTTTCCGGGTGCCCCCTTGGCGTAATATGCCTAGTACAATCGTTATGTGAAAACAGGACGGTGTTCATCGTTATAAATTCTTTCCATCAAAACTTTCAATAATTCTTGGTTCACAAAAGACTTATCATCCAAATTCAGGTATCAATTTCAACCTGATCGGGAACCAATACATAACCCTTGCCTCTGACGGTTTTAAGGTATCTGGGATTTTGGGGATCATCAAGGAGTTTTCTCCTTAACCTTGATATCCTCAAGTCAACGGTACGATCGATTATGTACTCCCCGTTGGCCGAAGCCTTGCGGCAGATTACCTCGCGGGAGGTTGTTTGATTGGATCTTGAAGCCAGAATGGTCAGAATGCTTCGCTCGGCATCACTCAAGAGAATGCCATCACCATCATAGGTTAATTCACCCCTAAAAAGATCAAACTCGAAACGGCCAAATGAAACCTTCCTGATTTTTTCATAGGGCGTTCTTCTAATTACTGCCTTGATCCGCAGTACGACCTCCTGGGGATCAAAAGGTTTCATGACATAATCGTCAGCTCCGGCTTCAAGACCGGTTATCCTGTTTTCTACCTCGGATTTGGCAGAAAGGATTATGACAGGTGTTTCCGTTGATTCCTTGATATGCTTGGTCAAAGAAACACCGTCTTCCCCGGGCAGCATGACATCGACAAGAGACAGGTCAAATCGAAAGGTGGACAGGAGTTCCCTGGCCTGCTGGGCATTACTTGCCAAAGAACAGTTGAAACCATGCTTGTTGAGGAAAAATTTCAGGAGTTCACTGATTTTATTATCATCCTCGACAAATAATATATGGGGCGATCTTGAGTCTTCGAATACGGCACTATTCATAGTCCTGGTCCTGTTTTGAGTACTCCGGGTTTATCAGGTTTTCAAGGACCTTGCGGAACCCTAGAACTGCCTCATTTCCTGCTGCCCGATAAGCCATTCTGACTCGATTGGTCTGGACCCTGGCAAGTTCATCAGCAAGTATTTTTCCCGAAGGAGTAAGATAAAGTATTTTGGAACGCCGGTCCTTTGGATTGGGACGGGCCTCAACAAAGGAATCCTCAATCAACCTTCGCAATACCCGGTTGAGTGATTGTTTTGATATGGCAAGTATTTTCAAAAGGTCGGTAACATTTATATCGTCCCTGTTCTGGATGAAATGCAATGCCCTGTGATGGGCCCTGCCATAACCATATTTAGCAAGGATTTCATCAGGGTCGGACGTAAAACCACGATAGGCAAACATCATGGCCTCAATGCCCTTGGTAATTTCCTTGTCTGTCAGGTAAAGCAGTTTGTTGCCGCCGGAACGGTTCTCATTTTCGGTCATAAATAAAAAAAGTAAGTATTGTTGACATAAAATAGGTAAACTCTATTGACATTTATATTCAATAGTAAATACATAAGCAAATCGGAAAGACAAGAAACACAGAAAATTATTTTGATCATTTCTTTACGAAGAGTTTAACAAGGGGGAAGGACATGTCCACAGGTTCTGAAGATACTGGTTATGGCAATAGGGATGGATATATCTGGTTTAATGGGGAGTTCGTTCCCTGGAGATCTGCCAATGTCCACATTTTAACCCATGCAATGCATTACGGTTCCTCAGTGTTTGAAGGTGAACGGGCCTATGGTGGTAAAATATTTGCCAACCGCAAGCACACGCTCAGATTGATTGAATCTGCCCGTCAACTGGACATAGATATACTCTATACTCCCGAGGAAATCGAAAAGGCCAAGTCTGATGTAATGAATCTCAATGGATTGTCGGATGCTTATGTCCGACCCGTAGCCTGGCGAGGAGTTGGTGAGGATATGGGAGTAGCTTCCAAAAAAAATCCCTGCAACCTGGCCATTGCCACATGGGAGTGGGGACGTTATTATGGCAGCGATGATTCCAGTGAAATCAAAGGTATCAAGCTTGATATTTCCGATTGGCAGAGACCAAGTGAAAAAACCATTCCGAGCCATGCCAAGGCTTCCGGACTTTACATGATCTGCACCGTTTCCAAACACAAGGCTCAAAAAAAAGGTTTTACGGATGCCTTGATGTTTGATTATCGCGGTTATATAGCCGAAGCCACCGGGGCCAACATCTTTTTTGTAAAAAATGGCGAGGTCCATACTCCCCTGCCGGATTGCTTTCTCAATGGCATAACCCGGCAGACGGTTCTGGAATTGTTGAAAAAGAGAAACATCAAGGTTCACGAACGCCATATCATGCCTTCAGAAATGGAAGATTTCGAGCAATGTTGGCTAACAGGTACTGCAGCAGAAGTTGAGCCTGTCGGACAGATCAGGGAGTATAATTTTGAAGTAGGGGAACTCGCCAAGCAGATGGTTGCCGATTACAGCCAATTGGTCAGATCGTGATTAAGAGTTCTCAAGTGTAATTCAAGGTGTGATATTATGAACCATTCTATCTATAATACCAAGCAGGTGGAAATGATCAGATCGCATTATTCTGACCCGGCTGATCTGAATAAGGTTGACAGTCATGGCTTGGTACCTCTGCATTGGTTTGCCATCATCAATACATCTCCAGATATTCTGAAGTTCCTGATTGAACTTGGTGCCGATGTTCTGCAAAAATCAGGTAAAGGTTTAACAGCTCTGCATGGAGCTGCTGCCTATAATTCAAATCCTGAAATAATCAGTATCCTTGTCGAGGCTAATATACCAATCGATTCGGTTTCGAACAACGGTTTAACAGCCCTGCACGGGGCTGTGGCCTATAATTCAAATCCGGAAGTAATCAAGGAATTGTTTAAATCAGGAGCTTCAATTGAACACAACACGCCGAGCGAATTAACCCCTCTTCATGTTGCAGCAGCAAATAGTACCAATCCCGAAATCATTCAGATACTTGTGGATAATGGTGTCAAGATAGACAGCAAGGATAAAAGTGGTGACACTCCACTTCATGCAGCAGCCTCGGCAAATGAAAAACCTGAAATAATCAAGGTACTTCTTGAATTGGAAGCTGAGGTTAATGCGACCAATTCAGATGGGTTGTCTCCACTTCACCTTGCGGCCAGGAATAATTCCAATCCGGAGATAATACAAATTCTTCTTTCCGATGGTGCCAAGGTTGGATTGATCGACAAGAACGGAAATTTACCCTATGATCTAGCCAAGGAATCCAATCCCAATATTGCCGGCAACAGAATTTTCAAGAAACTGCAAACACTTCATTCGGACAATTGGGGATCCAAGGGTTTCTTCAGGGAGGCAGGTGTTGAAGATGTTGAAAGGTGTATAAATCAGGGAGTTAGTGTAGTAGATTCCAACAAGGGCTTTACACCCCTGCATTGGGCTGCCAGATGTACGAAACACAAGGAGGTCATCGAAATCCTGTTACAAAATGGTGCCGAGATCAATGCAACCGAGAAAACCGGGTTGACCCCATTGCATTGGGCTGTCCAAAACCCATACATACCTGTTGAAATCGCCAGTCTGCTGGTTCAACATGGAGGAGACATCCATGTCCGAACCAAAAATACGAATAATAACCTCGTCTATACTGCGGTAAGAAATGCCTGCAAGGGTGAGGTATTAAGCTATTTGCTTGAACTCGGAATCCCTGCCGAAGAAGAAAGCAAGGACGGCATTCCCCTGATACACAGGGCAGTAACCAATGCTCACTGCCCCTTGGAATTGTTGGAGGCCCTTTTGAATCATGGTAATGATCCAAATGTTGTGGATCGTTTGAAGAACACCGCTTTGCTGGCAATGTTGAAGACAAATAAAATCAATATGAAATTGTTGAGAAAATTGATTTCGGTTGGTGTCGATCCAAATGCCCAAAACTCCTTGGGGAACACCCCCTTGCACAGAATCGTGCGAATGAGCTCAAACCATTCTGCAGTTGAATTTCTAATCAATTCTGGTGCTGACCCTAACCTCCCCAATTTCAAGGGAAAGTCACCTTTAGACCTAGCCTCGGAATCTTTGAAGAAGTACATTTCCAAAGTCATTCAAAATAATATCGAAGGGGAACAGGTTGGAGTTGAAGAACAAGATCAAGTTTCCGTAGAAATCGAAGAAAACTCTTCGACAGAAAATGATTAACACAAATTATTTCGCTAGGTGAATAAAATGTTATTCAAGAAAGAGGAATTGGTTGCAGCCGGCGAATTGATTTATCAATCCATGCCACCCACTCCCCTGATCCAATGGCCATTGTTGCAAAATTTAACCGGTGTTGAGGTTTCGGTAAAGCATGAGAATCATACGCCTATTGGAGCCTTCAAGGTACGGGGTGGTATAACCTTTATAGACTGGCTGCGAAAAACGGAATCTGAAACAAAAGGCATTGTATCCGCAACCAGAGGTAATCATGGGCAAAGTCTGGCCAGAGCTGCCAAAGAACACGGGTTGGTTTGCAGAATTGTTATTCCCCATGGCAATTCATTTGAAAAAAACCAGGCCATGGATAGTTTTGGGGCCGACCTTGTAGAATACGGAAATGATTTTGATACATCCAGGGTAGAGGCAATGCGAATTTCCAACGATGAAGGATTGTATTTTGTACCATCATATCACAAGGAGTTAGTCCGCGGAGTAGCCACCTACGCATTGGAACTGTTTACCAGCAATCCGGATTTGCATACCGTCTATGTTCCCATCGGGTGTGGCTCAGGGATTTGTGGTGTCATATCAGTACGTGATGCCCTTGGGCTGAAGACAAATGTCGTCGGTGTTGTTTCCGAAAATGCTCAAACAGCCAAGCTTTCTGTTAAGGCCGGAAAACTGGTCGAAACCAACTCGGCAAATACCTTCGCCGATGGCATAGCGGTAAGGGTTCCCGTCAAGGAGGCATTTGATATTTATTCAAGGGGTGTAGAAAGAATTGTAAGTGTCACGGATGAAGACATTGTAGAAGCGATTCGTGTCCTTTTTCGTGCCACTCATAATGTTGCGGAGGGAGCTGGGGCTGCTTCATTGGCTGCATTGATTCAGGAAAGGGACCTGATGCAAGGCAAGTCTGTAGGTGTAGTTATTTCAGGTGGAAATATTGATATGGACAAGTTTCGGAATGTCCTTTCAGGTGAGGTTCCTTTTTTTTGATTTACCAGATCAACTTGATTGATGACATCTCGAT
>CAZHIL010000563.1:0-14988 GCA_964532985.1 uncultured Albidovulum sp.
GTAGGCAGACACCAGGCAGGTAACATGTCAGATGCTGAGCTTGCCATTTTGGAACGGGTTGCTTGTCCCTCGGCAGGTGCCTGTGGAGGTCAGTTTACTGCCAATACCATGGCTTGTGTTTCGGAAGCAGTAGGTCTTGCATTGTTCAATTCGTCGGGTGCACCCGCACCATATGAAAGCCGGGATCAATTCTGTGAAGCTTCGGGTCGTGCGGTAATGGGGCTTTTGGAAGCCAATATACGTGCCAGGGATGTCGTAACACGCAAATCACTGGAAAATGCAGCCAGGGTTGTTGCTTGTACAGGAGGTTCCACCAACGCGGGACTTCACTTGCCAGCCATCGCCAATGAAGCCGGGATCGACTTTGATCTGCTGGATGTTTGCGATATTTTCAAGAGTACACCTTATTTCGTGGATATGAAGCCCGGTGGCAAGTACGTTGCCAAGGACCTTTATGAAGCAGGTGGAGTTCCGGTTGTCATGAAGGAACTCCGCAAGATCGGCCTTATCCACGAGGATTGCATTGTGGTCTCGGGCAAAACCGTTGGGGAAGAACTTGACCTGGTTGAAAGGGAAGCCGATGGTCGTGTGATTTACCCGGCAGCAACACCGCTGTCAGAGACTGGTGGTGTAGTTGGTCTAAGGGGCAATCTCGCACCCGATGGAGCCATCGTCAAAATCGCCGGCATGGAGAAAGATCAGATCGTGTTCTCGGGTCCGGCCAATGTATTTGAATGTGAGGAGGATGCCTTTGAAGCAGTAAAACAGAGAGATTACAAGGAAGGTGAAGTTATTGTCATTCGTAATGAAGGACCAGCTGGTGGGCCTGGGATGCGAGAAATGCTCTCCACGACTGCAGCCCTTTCCGGTCAAGGAATGGGCAAGAAAGTGGCCTTGATTACCGATGGTAGATTTTCCGGTGCCACAAGGGGGTTTTGTGTTGGTCACATCGGACCTGAATCGGCCCATGGAGGCCCAATTGCCCTGCTCAAGGATGGCGACATCATTACTATTGATGCCCTCAAGGGAACGCTTGAAGTCGATCTCTCTGATGAAGAATTGGAACAACGAAAAGCGGAATGGAAAGGCCCCAGAAAAACCTACTATAGTTCAGGGGCCCTTTGGAAATATGCTCAACTTGTAGGTCCAACCCGTGAGGGTGCCGTTACCCAGCCTGGTGCGAAGGCAGAATCCCATGTCTACATGGATTTGTAAATTTCTGTGAGATAATTGCTCAATCTATGATTAAAGTGTTTTAGAATGGAATTAAGTATGTATGAAAAATTATGATTTTAGGTAATCTTTTGGTTTGAAACATCTATAACACATACTTTAATTTTATTTCTTTGCTCTGATGTAAGGGAATTTGTCAATTGCTCACGAAGTTCATCTGGACCTAATGGTTTTGTTCCGTTTGGAGAAATTTGAGGTTTGCAACTTTTAGATTCACCAAACCAGAAAACTAAATAGATTCCATAGCCCTCCGAACCAGGATCTCTTGTGTATTTATTAATCAATTGTGATTGAATTGATGTCCAGAGATCTCTATGACAACTTCTTTTTATTTCGATAGGTACATTAAACGGAGGATAGGAGATGCGGATATCAGACCGTTTATCATTCGCATAAGTACCCTCTGGTTGACCATCTATTTCTAGTGGTTGAAGTTTGTAATTCAAATCAGATAACAAATTGTCCCGACATAAATTCTCTTGCAGAGGTTTTTGTGGACTTCCATGACTATCTACCCAGTATTGCTTCCAATCCGAAGAACTGGAATTATGAATATTGTTTCCAATTTCATTCAGATAATCGTAAGTCAAAGCTGTTAGGTCTGCAGGATTTGAAGGTTTTTTATTTTCTAAGGTTTCAAGGACATTTTCTAAATTACAATATTTGAATTCAGCTTCACGACGGGTTACCATTTGGTTCTGATAAGCAGGTTCCAGGTAGCTATTCCATCGTAGTAGTTGTTTATCTGAAACCAATTCCTTTAAGGCTTGTGTTGCCTTCTCAGAGGGAATTGTAGACAGTTGATTGATATAATCTTTGACAATATCTGCGATGGTCATTTTTCTGGTTACCCAAACAGCTTTTCCAGAAATATATCGATAGGGGAAAAATGAACCTCCAAGATGTTTTATGATTAGTTTTATTACCTTAACCCTTAATCCGACGTCCATGTCAGTTTGGATGGAAAAGAATTTCTTTTCTATAGTATTTGCAAAGTATCTTATTCTTCGCTCACTTATTGATAATTCTTCATCTAATTTTTTCAGATAGATTTCTGGGTCTATACACAAACCCAATGCCAACCAGTAAATTCGCTGTTCTATGTTCATGCTTTTGTGCATGAGTTTCTTGTTAACTAGTTCTAGAAGATTTTGCGAATCATGCTTTTTTGCAGCGAAAAATAGATAACCGAGTTGTGTTAATTGATCTGATTTACATCTTACCGGAAACCGCTTCAAAATTTTATTTGCAGCATGTTTGGAAACTTCAAAATATTCTTCACTATAAGCCAACTTAGAGAGGTCTTCATTGACACTCGTATTTGATCTTAGAGAAGTTAAAGCGCACTCTACTAATACATCAGCTACTAACTCAGGATAATTTAACAATATCCAATTAAACCACAAAGGAGAGTTTTCTTGTTTCTCTTGTTTATATTTAAAATTAAGCCTCGTGATAATGTGAACAGCAACAATCAACCGCAAATTTTTGTTTTCCAAATTTAAAAGGAATGAATCTCCACCCTTAATTTTTTCCTCTAATCCAGCGAGTAATGGTAAAGAAAGTTGATGGCGAATATTTTGAGAGTAAAGCGTAATGATCTCGCCAACTGTGGGTAAATCAGTTCTAAATAGACTATCAGAAAGACTTGATAAAACCGTATCAACCAAAACTTGATCGCCATCTAAGACGTACTCCAATCTTGCCCTCGGTGAATTGCCCTCAAGATCAAGAAATTCGTCAAAATATACTTCTGCAAGATTATGGAGCAAAATTGGACGAACTGTGTTATTGAGAAATTCTTTTTGATACGGTTTCACTTGATCATGCCAATTGGGTATATTTTGTTGATCATATTTTAATGAGGTTGAATAATTGTAAGTTTGAAGTGGCTCATTGAGTGCTGTAATTGCTTCGTGATATAATTTCCTAAGTTCGTCCCTATCCTTCAAGGCATTGCTTACGGTTTCACGGGAAAGCGTATTGTTGTATTGCTCTCTATAATGGTAATATGCCACTTCATAAATGTACCATTTTGCAATCATTGGCGATTCAGCTGTTATTGCCTGATCAAGACACCAATCTCCAAAACCTGAGGGGGGTTCAAAATCAAACAATCTACCCCTTATTTCATTCCTCAGAAAATTTATGAACAAATCGTAATCTGCTGTTTTTTTAGAACATTCAATTACACTTCTTGCGTATAAGGATTTCCATAAATCTGGATGATTTTTTAACCACTTTTGTATCTTAATGCTCTTATCTGAATGCTGAAGTGAGTACTTAGTATCTGCCTTTAGTGTAATACTCAGCCATTTGTATAGTTTATCCTCGGCAACATCACCATTTGAATGGTGAAGATAGTGATATAAGATGGTTGAGGTTAGACACATTGAATTAAATCGGGCTATACCATTTGATCTGGATTCCTCTGGTAATTCATAATATCGTTCTGTCAGTTGATCTAGAATTAGGCCTAATTGATTATTAGTGGATTTTTCAGGTAGATCAAAAAACCAGAAAATTTCGTATTCCAAAAAACCAAAATTTTCCCTAGGAACCGTTAAATATTTCAATATTTCTTGTTCAGGTATTTCTTGGGGATAAAGGAACGATAATAGTTGACCTAACAACCGTTCATTCTCTGGATTAGTAATTTTTTCTGTGCATAATTTTTCGCATATTTCCTTGAGTTGAGTAAAATGTTCGAATTTATGTAATATTTCTATCGCTAAAAACCTGTTTCTTAGCCACAATTTTTCATCATGAATTATCTTAACCAACTTATCTGAAATTACAGATATTAGAGATCCTTGTTTTAGTGCCTCAAGTAAGATTAAAAGGAAAGATTGGTCAGTATTCGAATATGAAATTGAATTAAGAATTTTACATATCTCACTTCCCAAATCTGGAGAAATTAGATCACCAATGCGAGTATCAAGCTTCATTACCTGCATCAAACTTGGAAATATTTTTGCTTCCTCTTTAAGTCTTTCTAGAAGCTTTTTCTTTTCTTCGTTGGAAAATTGGGTTACATCACCGTAAAGTACAGTACCCAAAGGATCACGTGTAAAAATTACACCTCTGCTTGGCTTGTTGTGTGATGCAAACCAAGCTGCAAGCCCTCTGAGTTCCGAGACCACTCTACCATCATATCCCGTGATCAAAGCAAGAATTCTTGAAGGTGGTAGCCCTTCATTAACAAGTTTTGAAAGATATCTTCCTGCCAAAAACTCAGCAACCTGCCGGTGTCTTGGTGTAAAAAACTTTCCAGAAGATGAATAACTGAACAATCTGCTATGTAAGCAGAACCTAATAATACTTGGCTCTAGTCCATGTATTTCATCTAAGAAAATGTAATTTTTGTTCTCAACATCTGCGAAACCCTCAAGACCTGTTAGAAGAAAGATTGCACAAAGTTTACCACTGGCATCAATCAATTTGTTGATATTACTGTGGTTATACCTTGTTGCTATAGTATGTTCCTCATTGTGTTCTTTCACCAATGATTTACATGCTAATTCAAAAACTGCTTTTCTGGTTTCAGGCCAATTGTTAGTAGGTCCAACTGCCTGGGCAAGCATTTGTAGACTCTGTGGGTTTGTTAATAACCCCTGCAGACCATTCATTTTAGCTTGGGAAATAAATTGATTTGGGTCTCGGATATTAAATTCATCACTTTTGAGAATTTGGCGAATATCTTCTGGTTTGAGAGGATCAAGTTGAAGAATCTTTAAGTTTTTGTCATAGGATACCTTTTTGATATTTTCCGAGTCATTAGACTCTAACCAATCTGCTTCACGGCATGAAAGGCGAAATTTTGGTTTATTAAGTTTGATGAGTTTAGTTCTTATTTTGTCTAGTGCTGTGCGCCCATCAATTTGCCCTGCTCGTTGTTCATCAAGCCCATCAATAAAAATTGGTGTATTGACAGTTTCTAAATCAAGTGTGATAAAATCCCTAGCAGTGACATAACATCCACCTTGACGTTCAGCTTCTAGTTCAAAAATTGTTGTCTTACCTGATCCTGGGGGAGCAAGTAAAATATAAGCTGATGAATCTCGCCATTCCTCAATTTTATATGATTGTGTCTCTTGCAAATCCCCGGAGGCATTTTTGATTACTTCATGACATGTTCGTTCAACGTATTCGATCATTCAATCTCCAACAATTCTTCAGCAGGAGTCATGAAAAACTCAGAAAAAGGGATTCCTCCTTCACCAACGACTAAAGATCGTTTTGGTTGGAATTGATCTTTAAATTTCATCAACCCATCCAAATTCGGTTTATGTGATCCGCTCTTTACCTCAATGGCAATTAAATCAAGACCTATCTTAAGTACAAAATCAACCTCATAATTTTTTTCACGCCAATAATATAATTTTGTATTGTATTTTCTTGTATTCAAAAGGTGCGCTCCGACAGCACTTTCAACCAACCGCCCCCAATAGCTTCTATCCGCTTTTGCGGTAATAAACGAATAATCGGAACAAGCTGAAATTAGAGCTGTGTTATACACATTCAGTTTTGGGCTTGATGACCTTCTTCGGAATGGTTTCATTGAATAAGTCTCAAGGCCGGTCAAAAGACCAGCCATGGACAACAGTTCGAGATATCTGGCTAAAGTTGTAGTATTACCCGCATCATTGAGTTGACCGAGCATTTTATTATAAGACAAAATTTGTCCTGAATATTCCGAACCTAAATTAAATAGTTTTTTTAGTAGAGCAGGTTTGTCCACACGTTGTAATTTTAAGATATCTTTTTCTATATTTGGTTCGATTAATGCATTTGTAATATATTCTCTCCATCTTCCCTGTTCATTGACCAAATAAGCCCCCTCTGGATATCCTCCAAAGTAAATGAATTGATCAAGATCAAATTCGAAAGCCTCCAACATTTCAGAAAACGACCAATGCATTAGTTGAATTGTTTCAAATCTACCGGCAAGGCTTTCGTTCAAACCCCTCTGCATTAGCAAGGGTGCTGAACCTAGCAATATTACGTGGAATTGTTGATTCTTCCTTCGATCTGCATCCCAAAGTCCTTTGACAATTTCTGACCAATTTGGAATTTTCTGGATTTCATCAATAGCAAGAATGAACCCCTTTTCACTCATGTTGGATGATGATCTGGCCCTCTCCCATTCTCTTACTAGCCACCTTCCGTCTCTTATGTTACTATCCGGAATATGGAACACCCCATTTTCCTGGGTTGGATCAAATACTGGATTGAAGGTATTTTCTATTGAGTCGGGCTCATCTGTTGAAACAAACTGAAACGGCAAAGCCTGGTTGTTTAATGTTTGCGATACCAGTGTAGTTTTTCCAACCTGCCGGGGTCCAGAAACATAAATTATATGTCTTGGCTTTTCATTCAAGCGACTTAACAAAGTTGAAAACTGGGGACGTTTAAATTCTAACATTATCTTCCATTACTATATTGAGTAAATTTACTCAGTATAGTAATTAATGATTCTAAATTCAATATTTTCTTTTTCAATTCTTATATTTTTCGATTAAGTCTAAAGTATCTAAAAAGGGCTTAATCAGGGAATTAATTTAGTTTATTACTATATTGAGTGATTTTACTCAATATAGTAATTTCAAATAAAATCATACACTTGCTTTGAGTATGAATCTGATTTTATTTCAAAATTATATCCATGCTTCGTTTCCAGCATTATTAATCTCACAAATGCAAAAAGATATAACCGGATATCTCTTACCTGATGTTCGCTTAAGGTAAATGAAAAGCCTTACACACTTAATTCGAATCTTTGTTGCAGGATAAGGAACTTATATTGAGGCTTAATTGGCTAGAACTGTAAGTGATCTGTATCACTTGCACTATCAGAAAAATCAGGTCCAATTCTGAAAATCCTTGACTTTCATAGATATTTCTTGGAGTGTAAGATAGTGCTTGGTTGTCCTACCAACAAAGCAACTTGGTGGTAAACTAGTTACCTTCAGTCATCCACAATACTGCTTACTTGATCAAGTTATCAATTATGAACGTATTTTTATCTATCTGTCACACCTCAATGGAATCGGTTTGACAATGTAAATTCACTCTCCTCGTTTAAATCTAAATGTAGGAGTGCACTTATGCAGAATAAAATCAATAAAGATAAATCTCATTTTGGAGATATTCTTTCCCTTTCTCTAGCTGAAAATTCTCGTATCGCTTACGAGAAGGGTTGGAATGTTTTTCATGATTACTGTGTTTCCAGGGGTATAGAATCCCTGAAAGCCACACAGGAAGATGTTGCCAAATTTTTACTATTTCTTTCCCAGGTACCCCGTTCTGAGAATGCCACTGTAAATCAAGATGAACCATTATCCTTGAGTACGTTAACATTGTACAAGAGTGCCATTGCAAACAAATACAACGAGGTGGGGATGGTTTCGCCAACGCGATCACCCAAGGTCAGTGCCGTTTTGAAAGGTTTGGCACGATATAGAGGACAACCTCCCCGTCGTGTGAAAGCACTAAGGGACCATCATGTATTACAGATGATGGAACTTTGTGGTACATGCTTGATTGGGGTTAGAGACAAAGCAATTCTGGCCGTGGGTTTTGCAGCAGCTCTTCGCAGATCTGAAATATGTGGTTTGATGATTAGTGATATCGAAATAATCCCTCCAATCGATCGTTGGGATACAAAGAAAATGTTTGTTACCGTCAGAAAATCGAAAACTGATCAATTAAGCAAAAGTTATCGTATTGCAGTACCTCAAGGCAGAAGGATCAGACCCATCGACAGGTTGCAGGACTGGATTTCCGCTTCTGGTATTACCCAGGGATATCTGTTTAGGACCATGAGACGAGGAAGTGTCATTAATGGTAATCCATTGCATCATTCCGATATACCAAGGCTGGTAAAAAAATATTCGAAGGCAATCGGTATCAATCCCAATGAAGTATCAGGGCATTCCCTACGGGCTGGTTTTATTACCAGTGCCGCAGTTCACAATGCCCGTATGGACAAGATTATGGAGATTACCAGACATACCAATCCATCAACAGTCATAAGATACATACGTGATGCAGATGTCTTCCGTGATCATGCTGGGGAAAATTTTCTTTGAGATTAGTAGAATATCGCGCCAGTTTTCTATATCAAACCTGTCCTTGTCCTTGGGATAGATGAATATTAGCTGAAACAAATATGTTGGGGGCAAATATTCAGGTATGGAATGGGTTACGTCTACCCATGTAACGATCAATCCGTTAGTGATAAATTCTTAATTCAGGGGGAATCACCTCGTAATCGCAGGAATCGATCGGCTGTGATTCTTCAATTCATGGATTGTTATGTGACGGTGACCACCCCGATGGTGCAAGTTCGAACCCGTCGAATTCGAATGCCGGTGCCACTGTACACCCGACAAGGTTCCAGTCTCCCTTCGACCATGCACGTTGCCATGCTCCAGCTGGTACAATTGCTTGCGGCTGGGCATTGGCATCGAAACCTAGATTGTAGGTCAAGATATCAAAGCCATTTTCCGATACCTCAAGATAAAGTATGTCACCGGCATGAAAATTCCATATCTCGACCGCATCAACCCGATGCCAGCGAGAGATTTCCCCTTTCCCGAGCAGGTAGTAAATCGAGGACACGACTCCACGGTCTCCGTCATTGTGACTTGCCCGGTACGTTTCCCGGTAGTGACCTCCTTCCGGATGTGGAATCAATCCAAGTTCCGTGATTATTCTGTTTAGATCCACTGGTTCACATTTTTCTTCAGCACCACATCAGGATAAAATTAGACCATCTCCAATTCTAACCATCGGGTTTGGACCCCTGATGCCTTGCTGCGAGTACATCACACACATCACCAATAGTCAGGTTGCTACTTTCCAAAAGAACCATCATGTGGAACATCAGGTCAGCTGCCTCATTAAGAATTTCCTCCTCATCCTCCTTGACCTTGGCCAAAGATAGTTCGACACCCTCTTCACCTACCTTCTGGGCAATACCGTAAGGATCTTTTTCAAATAGTTCGGTCGTATAACTACCTGAGGGTCGATCATGTTTACGTTGTTTGATGAGTTTTGTCAGGTGGTTCAATATCTCCAGCGGCTGGGCAATATTGTCATTGAAGCAGGTCTGTGCACCAGTATGACAGACTGGGCCAACCGGTTTTGCCTTGACAAGAAGCGTATCTCCATCGCAATCCAGTTCAGCTGAAACAAAATTCAGATAATTGCCGGAAGTCTCTCCTTTAACCCACAGAGCCTTTCGTGTACGAGAGTAAAATGTTACGTGGCCCGATTCTAGGGTATTTTTCAGGGCTTCCAGATTCATGTATCCCAGCATCAGAACCCTGTTGTCATCGGCATCCTGAATTATTGCCGGTAATAGGCCGGACACTTTCTCCCAATTGATGCTTTCTTCTTTAATCATAGTCTTATCGAAATTTTGCGGTCACTTAAATATTGCTTCAAGTCGGCAATGTGTATCTGTCTGGTGTGAAAAACCGATGCAGCAAGTGCCCCATCGGCTCCCGTCATGGTAAATACATCGTGGAAATCTTCCTCCTTGCCTGCACCCCCAGAGGCTATAACGGGAATGTCAACAGATCTTCTGATTGCCTTGAGTTGTTCTATATCATATCCCTTCTTAACTCCATCCTGATTCATGCAATTGAGAACGATTTCACCGGCCCCAAGTTCCTGAACCCTTTTTGCCCAAGCCAACGTATCACGGCTTGTCTTCACTGTTTTTTTCTCATCACCTGTATATTGGTGAACGATGTAACTTCCATCTTCATGGAGACTATCGATGCCAACCACAACACACTGGGTACCAAAAGCCTCGGCCAGTTCGGTGACAAATTCGGGTTTTTCCAAAGCCGGTGAATTGACCGAAATCTTGTCGGCACCATCATTGAGGATTTTTCGGGCATCTTTTATGTTCCTGATACCCCCTGCCACGCAAAAGGGAATATCAATAACCTTGGCAACCTTTCGAATCCATTCCTTATCCACAACGCGTCCATCACTGCTGGCGGTAATGTCATAAAATACCAGCTCATCAGCACCCTCTTCAGCATAACGTTGGGCATGTTCCAATATATCGCCCATATCTCTGTGATTGCGGAATTGTACCCCTTTGACAACTCGACCATCCTTTACATCAAGGCAGGGAATTATACGTTTGGTCAACATACAGCCTCCAACGCTTCTGAAAGGGTAAAGGTACCTTCATACAAGGCTTTTCCTACAATAACACCAGCCGTTGACAACTGCCTCAAATCATTGAGGGAACCAACACCCCCTGAGGCTTGGAGGTTTATTTCCGGAAACTCCTCCTGGATTGTATTGCACAGGTTCACATTACAACCCTCCAAGGTTCCATCCCGTGATATGTCGGTACACAATACATGCTTCAAGCCAACCTCAAGGTAATCCTTGATGAATGACCTAAGCGTGATTTGGCTCAGTTCCTGCCAACCGGAAATGGCAACAAAGTAATCCCCATTCCGGGTTTGAACATCAGCTGCCAAACAGATTTTATCAGGGCCAAAGCTGGTTATCATACCCTTTACCATCTCCGATTCCTTGGTGGCAAGGGATCCGATGATTACTCGACTGACTCCGGTATCAAGCAGATTGGCGACCTCCTCAACCGAACGTATTCCACCTCCAGTCTGAACCTGCATTTCACTTTTACCGACAATATTCTTGATGACCTTCAGTTGGCGATTTTCCGGATTACGGGCACCATCGAGGTCAATCAAATGTAGCCATTCGGCCCCTTGCTCCTTGAATTGAACAGCGACTTCCTCCGGCGAGTCGCTATAGGTCGTTTGTTGGCCAAAATCCCCCTTGTACAGGCGAACACATTTGCCATCCATAACATCAATAGCGGGATAAACAATCATGCCGGTATCTCCAGAAAATTCCTGAGAATAAGAGCACCCGTCTTGCTGGAACGCTCCGGGTGGAACTGACACCCCATGAAATTGTCTTTGGCAATGATGGCCGAGAATGTATCACCATAGCTGCATTCACCGATGGTATATTGGCTAACCTGCGGATAATAGCTGTGCACAAAATAAAAATAGCTGTTTTCAGGTAGATCCTTGAGCAAGGGATGTTTGTTGCCAAAGGTTATGCTGTTCCATCCCATGTGGGGTATAGTTTTGTCTTTTTCAGGTGTGAAATGCCTGATCTTGCCGGGAATGATATCCAGAAGGTCGGCATTACCCTCTTCCGAATGGGTAAACAAAAGTTGCATACCGACACAGATACCGAGTACAGGTTGGGTCAAAGAAGTAATGCAATGAGTCAAATCCTGCTCTTTCAATCTTTCCATGGCTGTACCGGCAGCACCTACTCCAGGCAGAATGACACGTTCTGCCTTTTTGATTACTTCAGGGTTGGAGGTCAGGGTTGCATCAGCACCAAGCCTTTGCAGGGCAAACAGAACAGATGTGATATTGGAGCCGCAACTGTCGATGACAGCTATCATAATACCCCCTTAGTACTCGGCAGTTCCTGACCTTGTCTGTGGATTGCGTGGCGAAGTGCACGTCCCAAGCCCTTGAAGCAGGTTTCCACCATGTGGTGTGTGTTTTCACCCGATACGGAAATATGGATTGTTGCCTGTAGGTTCTCGGCCAGAGAACGAAATACATGTTCAACCATATCTATGGGCAATGGATTGTCCTTGTTCCCAACATAGGCATCGGGAAAATCACCTTCAAAACGAAGATAGGACCTGCCCCCGATATCAAGGGCAACCTGAGCTTGTGCTTCATCCATCGGAAGAATTAATTCACAAGAGCCATATCGACCAATACCTCGCTTGTCACCAAGGGCCTTTTTCAAGGCATCACCCAAGGCAATGGCACAATCCTCGACCGAGTGATGGGCCTCGACATCCATATCGCCCTGGCATTCAAGTTCCAATGCAAAACCACCATGACGGGCAATCTGTTCAATCATGTGATCAAGGAAAGGCAATCCCGTATCAATCAAAATCGGTGATGTTCTATCCAGATCGATACGTACCGAAATACTGGTTTCGTTGGTTTTTCTAGTTACCTTGGCAATACGATCCGATAAAGGTATGGAAGACACATTACCTTGCAGGACACCAATCAACCTATCCATTTCATCTCTGCTTCCGATTGCAACACGAACGCAGTTATCCAGACCAGGTTGCTTTGACTGATCACGCACTATGAAGTTGCCCTTGAGACATTTCTCAAGGAACTCTGGAGCATTCTTGACTCTTAAAAGTACAAAATTGGCTTGGGAAGATAGGACTTCGTCAACCTCATCAAGCCCTTCAAGCTTGCCAATATACTCTTCCTTGATTTCGAGAAGTTCCTGTCTTTTCGTGGCCAATCGTTCAAGATTACCCGGTTCCAGAATTTGTACTGCAGTCTGTACCACGGGAGCAGGAATCGGATAAGGTGGGAGTATCTTCAGCAACAATTCAATTACACCCGAATGTGCTATACCCGCTCCACATCTCAAACCAGCACCAGCAAAGGATTTCGACAATGTCCTGACAACTACCAGATTATCAAAGTGTTCCAACTTGTTGACAAAACTATCACAGCCAGAGAACTCGATATAGGTTTCATCAACAACGATCAGGGCCTTGTTAGCAAACTGCCGGCAAAGTTCTGAAATACCATCAGCGTCCATCAGATTGGCCGTGGGATTGTTGGGCGAACAGATAAAGACAATCTTGGTATTTTCATCAGATGCCTCAACGATACCTTTAACTTCCACCTTGAACTCTTTAGCCAGCCCTACCTTTCTGGTTTCAATTCCATGCAGTTTTGCAGAGTGTTCATACATGGCAAAGGTTGGCGGGCAAACGATAATATTATCAACATATGAAATGCAGAAAGTCCTGATCAGAATATCAATGACTTCATCAGCCCCACGGGCAACCATCAGATTGCGTGATGAGACATCGTAAAGTCGACACAATGCCTGAACCAACTCTTCCGGTTGCTGATCCGGATATCGGGAATAACCATCAACCCCTACCAATGGTTCATAGGGGCATTCGTTGGCATCCAGATATACTGTACCAACTTTTTTGGCATGAAGTTTTCTGGCCGAGGAATAACCAGACATTGCAATAATGTCGGGGCGAGCACGATTCAGAATTGACATCAGTTCACCTCCTCTGGAAAACAGTCCAAAATTTCATTAATCAATGATTGAGACGTCGCAGCAACCACGCCATATCTCTCTGTAAATGTATCATTGGTTTCAAACCGCATTTTTGCATAATCATTTCCATCTAGGTCTACCACCGAAATCCCTGCATTTAACATGACTGGCAGAAGGGGTATTATGTCATGGGCCTTCAAGTTGTTTTCAATTGCTGCATCGAAGGTCCCATCCACAACCATTGCAAATCCCAGACAATTCAGATCCGTTTTGATTTCTCGAGCCTTGTCCTTTACAGACAGAATTCCCTGTCGCAATGTTGGAGTTTCAAACATTCCCTCGGGATTTGTACAGGCAACAATACTGTTTTCCAACAAGTTTGTATCTCCAATTGCATTTGGAATGTCAGAAAGCCAGTGTTTACAATTGACGGGATCGCTGACAGCACCCAAACAAACCTGCCCCTTATACAATAGACCAATCAAGATTCCAAAATTGCCTGGTGCTTTTGCCAGAAACTCCCTCGTTCCATCCAGTGGATCAAGCACCCATATCCAGTCAGCATCCGGATTGTGTGCTCCAAATTCCTCTCCCTGGATACCATGGTGTGGATAATGGTCCAAAATCATGGAACGCAAAGCCTTTTCAGCTTCTCGATCGGCATTCGTTGCAGGTGTATTATCAGACTTGGTCTGAACGCCAATATCATCACCTTTGCAATAGACCTTATAAGAGTTTGTGATGATTTTATCTGCTGCAGGAAGCAGTTTATCACTTGTAAAGGCCAACAATTCTTCGGAATTCATGACTTTATGCCGATAAAGGTGTTTGGGTTTTCAGCAGGCACAAACACAATGTACAAAGGCTGCCTGCCAGATCGCGGGTAATAGGTCATTATACTGATTAGTCAAGCATTTTCTCGATTGGCAAGACCATGATTGAGCTGGCACCCATCGCTTTCAGATCCTCCATGGTATTCCAAAAAACACCTTCATTGCAAACTGCATGGACGGCAACCAAATCTTCCCTGCCTTGAAGGGCCAAAATGGTTGGTGCTTCTGATCCTGGAAGGATTGACTTGATTTCTTCCAGTTTATCGCTCGGGCAATGTAGCATGATGTATTTGCTTTTCTTGGCAACCTGAACACTTTTCAACCGCAACATCAATCTCTCCAGAAGTTCCTCCTGGGCTGCGGTCAGTTCACTGTTTCTGATCAATACCGATTGGCTCTCAAATATGACTTCAACCTCCTTGAGACCATTAATGGCAAGAGTTGTTCCTGTTGAAACAAGGTCACAAATGGCATCAGCCATTCCCATACGAGGTGCAATTTCCACGGCACCCTGCATTGGTACAATTTCACAATTGACATCATTTTCCTTCAGATATTCCCTAAGCAATCCCTGATAGGATGTTGCAATCCTCTTGCCCTCAAATGCTTTTATACCTTGATATTTACTTGAATTGGGAACAGCAATAGACAGCCTGCATCGCCCAAATCCCAATTCCATGAGTGTTTGTATACCCTTAAGTTGAAGATTCGTGGTGACGGTCTGTTCGTCCATAAGGATATTCTGACTGATAATTCCGATATGACAGGCGTTCGT
>CAZHIL010000564.1:0-2506 GCA_964532985.1 uncultured Albidovulum sp.
GTTACATGGTTCAGAAATCCCAACATTCGATGTGATTTACCTTTGGAATCCCTGATAGCATCCCCTAAAACCATAAAACCACCACATTCGCCATAGATAAGTGCATCTCGGTCACGGGCCTTATTCATCCCTGAGATGAAATTGGATTTCCCTGCCAATTGGGGTAAGTGAATTTCCGGATACCCTCCTGGCAGAAAAACAGCATCCGCCTCAGCATCCGGCCCTTCATCGGCGAGCGGTGAAAAGGGTAATATATTTGCACCCCTTTCCTGCCAATATCCAATTATATGTGAATAAATGAAGGCAAAGGCCTTATCCCGGGCAATTGCTATGTTTTGACCCAGCGGGTCAATCCCGACCTTAGGATTTACATCATTGGGTTTAGTGATTTCCATCGCACCCTGCAGGATTGTTTCCATCTGGACCAATTGATCCATTTTGACACTGATCCTTTCGATGAATTCTTCCATTTCCGGATTCTCCTCTGGAAGAACCAAACCCAGATGCCGTTCGGGTATTTTGAATTCCGGTGATTTAGGAAGCCAACCCAATAACTCAATGCCGTAACTATCCAGGCTTTCCCTTGCTCCTGACAAGTGCCGTGATGAACCAATATTATTCAGGATGACTCCCAGAAGATTGATTTTCGGTCGAGCTTTCACCAGCCCCATTGGTGCTAGTGCAACCGAGTGAAACTGTTTACTAGCATCAATTACCAGTATTATCGGTATTGACAACATTTCAGCCAGGTCTGCAACACTTCCCCTGCCGTCCTTGCCACCTCCGTCAAGGACGCCCATAGCTCCTTCAATCAGTATCAGTTTATTGGAAGCGGATGCATCCCCACTGTTGGGTTTATTTGCAAGGGATGTTACCAGATCTGGTTTCATTGCCCAGCAATCAAGATTTATAGATGATCTCCCACAAGCAACCTGATGAAACTTTGGATCTATGTAATCAGGACCAGATTTAGCCGGATAGATGCTAATATTCCGCTTTTGAAGGGTTCGTAGCAATCCCAGTGTAATAATGGTTTTTCCGGCACCGGAATTGGGCGCTGAGACAATTAAACCCCTAATTTGAATTCTCCTCCTGAATTAGGGTGGATTCTTTATTGCCAATTTGTCCAAGTAGATTCAATCCCGTTTCCAGGCTTGGACTGATCACCCTGTTGAGAATTCTGTGGAATGGAACATTGCTCCCGATACAAATTATGGCTGGTGCCTTCAGTCCATTGTTCCGGACATCCTCTACAGCATGGGAAAGTGTTGTTTCCAGAACAATTTGATCCTTTAGGGTGGCATTGGACACGACTGCTACAGGTTCAGAAGGATTTCTTCCAAATTCTATTAGCTTGGCAACAATTTGGGAAAGGTTTTTCATTGCCATGTATATTACCAAAACCTGAGCTCCATTGGCACATAATTCCCAATTTATGGCACTGGGAGTTTCACCAAATTGATCATGCCCTGTAAGAAAAGTTATGCTTTGGTTTGTCTCCCTGTAGGTTAGGGGAATACCCGCATATGCCATGGCACCGACTCCAGCAGTAATACCTGGGGTAATTCGGATTGGAATATTCTCCCTCGCAAGAAATAAGGCTTCATCACCTCCACGGGCAAATATGAACGGGTCTCCCCCCTTGAGTCGAACCACCCGTTTTCCCTTTTTGGAATACTCAACTAGTTTCAATGAAATATCCCTTTGGTTGAAAGATGGTTTTCCCCCTCTCTTGCCAGAAAAAACCTTCTCTGCATCATCCCTGCAAAGGTTCAGGATGTCCTGATTGACCAAGGCATCATAGATAATGACATCTGCCTGTTGCAAGGCATGGATGGCATGGAGTGTCAACAACCCAGGATCACCTGGACCAGCCCCAACCAACCAAACCAATCCCCCGGGAAAAGATGGTAACTCAATCCCTGATTTTCTTATGATGTGTTCTAAGTCTGGCATGCACTATTTGAATTATAACTGAATGGGTACGGTTCCAAGAGTCAATCTTGAGGTCTTCTTGTAAGTCATAAGGCAATTTTACCGAAATCGGTTCTGTGGTATCATCAATGAAGACTGGACTTAATATTGAAAGCCCTAATTATACCAACTATGACACCTGAACCAACTAGAGCTATCCCTACCAGCGGTTGATTTATATAGGTACAAAAAACCGCTGCCAATACAAGTAGGATAGAAATAAAAATACTACCCTTAATAGGCAACCTGTCATGTTCTCGTATAGATTGTTCCTTTTCAGCCATGCTGATTATTCTTTCTGCTATTATTACCATAATCCTTGAACATTGAGGGCGGTGGAAGAGGGCCAGAATATACTGCAGTGGAAATCACTCCGTGGTCATTCTCAGTAATTCTGGATAGGTTATTCCCCAACTGGCCTTGTGTCTGCTTTTCAGGCCTCCCAGAGACAACCTTATTGCCTTTTTTCTTTACCATTAATCAGCGTTTAAGGTAGTTTATGTTCTGCTTTGGAAAAATAGCCACGAATATT
>CAZHIL010000565.1:0-2030 GCA_964532985.1 uncultured Albidovulum sp.
CCTGACGGGGGAACCTTTCATTCAACCGATGAAGAATATCCCTGATGACAGAGCCAGTTGGTGAGGTGACCACACCAATGGTCCTTGGGAATAGAGGCAATTCCTTCTCATCCTGCAAGGCGAAAACACCCTCCTGAGTCAATCTGTTTCTCAATTCCTCGATTTTGGCAAGGATGGCACCCTCACCGGCGAAATCAAGGTCATTGACCACAATCTGGTAGCGGGATGTCCCCGAAAAGGTCGTAACCTTGCCCAGGACACTGATTTCACTTCCCTCCTTGAGGATATTGTCCAATTTGTTACCCAGCCTTTTGGCCGTTGAGGACCACATGATTGCGGACAGGGCATGATTATTTTCCTTAAGGGTAAAATACAGATGGCCCCTTAGTGAAGGGGACAGATCTGAAACCTCGCCCTTGACCCGTACCATTGGAAATCCTCGTTCCATTGTCCGGTTAATTTCCCGGGAAATTTCAGAAACCGTATATTCATGGACCTTCAAGCCATCGGCCGTATTTGGTGTTTGGTTATTGGTCCAATTCTGCATTGATCGAGCGGTCGTTATTCCCAGTGGAATGGTTTATTTCAATTAAATTTGTTTTTCGGGCATGCGTACAACCAGGCCATCAAAATCGGATGAGACCCGCAGTTGGCATGTTAGTCTTGATTTTACCGGATCAGGGTCCCATGCAAAATCCAGCATATCCTCTTCCATCGCTTCCTTTTCCGGCAGCTTGTCAACCCATTCATCATCAACATATACATGGCAGGTTGAACAGGCACAAGCGCCACCACAATCCGCCTCGATGCCCGGAATGTTATTGTCTCTTGCTCCCTCCATGACTGTCAGGCCTTCCTTTACCTCGATAACGTGCGGTTTTCCGTTGTATTCAATATAGGTAATTCTTGCCATACAGCCTCAAATAGAAAAATGGAAATGTAATACGAAAATTGTTGTCTGTAGATGGTACGATTAAGGTAAAGTTTCCAGAACCACAGTACACAATAATTAGAATAGACTAATCATTATGGTGCAAATTCACAATCAGTAATGCTAACCACATTGGTTAAATGATCAAATTTGTCAGTCTAGACTAAATAATCAATTTGTTTTTATTGTTTCTTCAGTAAACTAGCCCTTTAGTATTTTATTTGGATTTCATGGAGATAAATGATGCGAACTCTGTTTTTGGTTTCAATTGGTTTATTTGGAGGATTTTGGCTTGGTGCCACTGCAACCTATGCTGCTGACGAGGAACTGGTTATATTAGACTGGTCGGCTTACAATGATCCTGGGTTTTATCAGGGCTACATCGAACAACATGGTGATGAACCTACCTTTTCGTTCTTTGGTGAAGAAGAGGAAGCTTTTCAAAAGCTTAGAATAGGTTTTGAAGCTGATATCTCCCACCCTTGTTCGCAATCGGTGTCAAAATGGCATGAAGCAGGTTTGCTTGAACCATTGCAGATTGATAGGATCGAACGGTGGGATCAGGTCAATGAAGTCATGAAAGAAGCCTTCAAGATTGATGGGGAGTATTACTTGCTTCCAGCCGACTGGGGAACAACAGCTTTAGCCTACCGTGCTGACCTCGTTCCCGAAGAGGATATACAAAGTCTACATGTTTTTGTCGATCCCAAATATGCCGGAAAAGTCTCCATCGCGGATAATGTTGATGACGCCTATGCCTTGGCTTATCTGGCAACGGGCGTATCTGATTGGACATCGGTTACCGAGTCGGATCTGGAGAGGGCCTCGGCCTGGTTGAGGGAAGCCCACAAGAATGTTAGGGATTACTGGCAGGATGGTGCGGGGCTTTCACAACTCATGGCTAGTGGAGAAGTACTGATTGCCTGGGCCTGGAATGAAACTCCTGTAGTCATGCAATCGGAAGGTCATGATGTAAGAATGAACCGCTTGACAAAGGAAGGGTCATCGACCTGGTTTTGTGGATATGTTGATTTGGCCAACGGACCCAATGACGATTCCAAGGTCTACGATTTTTTCAATGCCTGGTTTGAACCAAGAT
>CAZHIL010000566.1:0-4582 GCA_964532985.1 uncultured Albidovulum sp.
CCTACGGGCTGCGCATGGGTATCAATCACATCAAGATCGTGATGGACGCTGAGCACGTGCAGGCGAAAGCCTATGCAGGTCTGCAGTGCTTCCCGCTAACCCCCGACACGTGGTGAGATAGAATGCCAACAGCATTGTCACTTACCGTTTAAATATGTACCAATAGTTACCGATTAAAATTGTACCACTTTTTCCCGGCCCTGGTTTCCGTGGCTTGTACCTGGGTTCCTTCAGGCCGTTCTTAAGGTACTTGGTTACGGTACCCCGGTTGTAACCGGAATGGCAGGAAATGGCCCGAACCGACATTCCCTCATGTTTCAACTGATGAAAATACATAATATCCTCCAATGCCAGCATCGCAAAATCTCCTCTGCCCGATTTTTTTAGTTGCAGGCAGATTAGATTTTTCCCCGGGGGACCACCGTCACGGGGATCCGCCCCCAGAGATAGTGGTACAATTTTAAACTCTTAGTACTGGTATATATTTAAACCGGTAGTGACAACTTTTAACTTCTTAAGCGTTTGCCCTTGTGATCATAAAAACATGGTTGGGAGACTTCTGCTGGCTCAATGCCATTCAGGTTTCTTGCATTTACCGTCTCGCCCATTCTTGACCTCCCATCATCCAATAATGCCAAAGCGATATATTGCTGATTGATTTCACTCCAGACTGATGCAGTCACATGACCCTCGACAAACATATGGTCATTGGGCGCAACCAGAGGAGTGCCTTCGGCAAATTGAATGTGGGAATTCCTAGATATCAAGCCGACCAATTCCTTGCGTGGTAGCTTTGAGGTTCTGTTCAACTCCATTGACCTTTTTCCAATGAAATCCTTTTTTTCTTTGCCGATGACCCAACCTAGTCCCAGATCAATGGGATCAATTTTGCCATCAACTTCATGACCAAGGGAAATAAATCCCTTTTCAACCCTGAGGACATGATTTGTTTCGGACCCTATGGGGGTAATTCCATAATTATCCCCCCTCGGGATCAAGATCCCCCATAATTGTTCAAGATCACGGGGACGAACATTAATTTCGAAGGAGAGTTCACCTGTGAAACTGACTCTGGCAATTCGAGCAGGTATCCCGTTGAATTCACCATCCCTGATGCCCATGAAGGGAAATGCTTCAGTGGTAAGGTCAATGTCTGTTGTAAAATGCTGCAAAAACGTTCTGGCCTTGGGACCACAAACCGTAGCATTCATCCATTGCAGGGTTAAATTGGTAAGTGTTAAATCCAGATGCGTAAAATCATATTGCAGGTGCTTTTCCAGATGTTGATGCACCAAATCCACATTTCCAGTCGACAAGGAAAGTTGGTACCAGTTCTCGGCCATACAGAAACATACCCCATCATCCAGGATAAAACCCTCTTCCGTCAACATAAGCCCATATCTGCCCATACCCATGGGAATGTCATGAATTGGGATGGTAAAAATCAATTCCAAAAATCTTGCAGCATCTTTCCCCTTGACTTCAAAAGTAGCCAAGGGTGAGCCATCATAAATTGCCAAACCGGTTCTGACAGCCAATGCCTCACGGTTTATTGCATCCATCATGGATTCATCCCTTAATAGGTAATATCCGGGACGCTTCCAATTAGCCCCGGCTTCATAGAGAACTGCACCATTTTCTCTATTCCATTTGGTAATTGGTGTCGTTTTATATGGTTTGACGATTTCTCCCTCGGGTTTGCCGAGTACACCAAATGATACTGGTGAAACCGGGGATCGGTACTTTATCAGACCTACCTCATCGAGTGTTTTACCTGTGGCATTCGATATTATTCCACTGGCATTAACATTACCGGTTTTACCTTGGTCCAGTCCCATTCCCAGGGTCGTATACCGCTTGACCAACTCAATATCATCATACCCTTCCCTCAAAGCAAGTTTGATATCTGCCAAGGTAACATCGTTAAGCAAATCAACGAAGGATTTTGATCCGGAATCAACTGTACCACTTTCCCAGTGGGAACGAATTGAATATTCATATTCTGGAGTATCAATTTCTAGTATTTGCAGTGGTGCGGTGTTCAATTCCAGAGTTGCTATCAAGTCGGAAATTTTCTGAACGGTATCCTTTATCTTCTCTGCAAAATCAAATTTCCCGGCAAGGGATCCGACAGAAATTACATCCTGCTCTGAGTTTGTTGGAACGAAGGTTGCCAATTCATTGGCATATGAAAATGATCCCCCTGATTGTATCCACAACTGAAGATTGGGATTCCATCCGCCTGACACAGCAAGTAGATCACCACTTAAGGTCACAGATTTTCCTCCCATAATCGGTGAGGCAATCACACCCCTGAACCTGTTCCAACCTATTGCCTTGTTGACCTCATGGCCGGAATAAATGGAAATATCCTCTGGTAAATCTGTATAGTCGCTTAATCCTTCCTCACGTGTATCAATAATGGCTACAATTTCTTTCCCCTTCTCAAGAAGGGTGTTTGCCAATACCTTGATGCTGCTGTTATTCGTATACAGAATCACCCTGTCACCAGGGATAACTGCATAGTTTCTGCAAAAGTTCAGCAAGCAGGAGGCCAGCATGATTCCGGGGCGATCATTGTTAGGAAAAACAAGACCTCTCTCTGTACAGCCTGTTGACATGATTACATTGCGGGATCTGATTCTCCAAACCCGTTCACTTTTTCCAATACCCCTGGTCTCGTAGGCCAATACAAGGTTTTGTTCCCGATAACCCCAGGCCATGGTTTTGGTGAGAATTCTGACATTGGAATAGCCATTTAGCTCATCCTTCAGGGTACGTACCCATTGTCTGATATTTGGACCTTCGTTCAGAGGCAGAGACCAGTTGCCGAAAGTATCCATATGGTTATCGACGAAAACAACCCTTTTGCCTGTTCGAGCGGTCATAAGTGCTGCAACCAAACCTGCCAATCCACCCCCAATTACCAAAAATTCACAATGGGTATCTCGTGAATCGTAAGCGATTGGACTGTTTTCACTTTCGGGAATATCGGCCAAACCAGCCATTTTTCTGATAAAGGGCTCAAAGGTCTTCCATTGCGGTTGGAAAAACGTCTTGTAGTAAAAGCCAGATGGAATCAGCGGTGAAATCAATTGCAATACCTGGCCAAAATCAACGTTTGGATTTGGCCAGCAATTGATACTTTTAACTCTCAACCCTTCCTTGATTGGAACCATTGTGGCAGGGACCGAAGAGGCTCCCTTTTTGCCCATCACCTCTATAAATGTTCCAGCTTCTTCCAAACCTGCTGATATTATACCCCTTGGCCGATGATACTTAAAACTTCTCCCCGTGGTGTTAATGCCATTGGATAAAAGAGCTGAAGCAACCGTATCGCCTAGGTAACCTTCTATTATTTTACCATTAAAGGTAAATTTTATGGGTACCTTGCGATCAATGATTCCACCGGTTGTTAGTCTATACTTATTCGGCATTTGCCTCAGCCGTGCTCAATATCTGGTGTGTTCTGGTGTCCCTGACAACCAACAGCCACTCTCCACATCCTCTCTTGTGCCACCAAAATTCCCGACCCACACCTTCAGGATTTTCAGGTACTATCAGGTAATCAATAAAGTCGGATGCTGACAGATTATCCATCTTGTCCGGTCTACGTTCCCTGTAAGGTCCACAATATTCAAATTCTCTTTCATCTCTGGGCCCGCAAAATGGGCAATCAATAATCAACATGCCCTTATACCCTCGTTGTTGTCCCCGGTTCCAGGATGTAATCCAGCGTTTCAAAACGATCCAGGGTAAATGATTTTGTCAACAGATGAGGAGTGTTGGTTGCAATCAAATTGGCGAATGTCAATCCTCCTGCCGGAATTGCCTTGTAACCTCCCCACCAACCTGCTGTAATATACAGACTCCGGATTTCGGTTTCCGAAATGATCGGGGAAGCATCAGGTGCGATATCCACGGTACCACCCCACTGTCTCAGCAATTTCAATTTCTTGAACGATGGAAACAATTCAAGCATGGCGCCAACGGTCCTTTCAAAAACCAATTGATTTGTTCCCCGCCTGAAGGATTGGCCTGGATCCGGAGCCCCGCCAATTACCAGTTCACCTTTCGCGGTTTGGGATAAATAAACACCCAGATCCGGACAGTTCACTACGACATCAATCATGGGTTTTATGGGTTCCGAAACAAAGGCCGATAAATTGAATGACCTGAGAGGTAATCTTAGCCCGACTGAATCGGTCAATTGGGTTGTATGTCCTGAAACTGCTACTGCAACCCTATCTGCCAAGATATCCCCCTTCACCGTTGAAACACCTCTGATGGTTCCGTCCTCATTTTTTAGAAGTGAATTAACCTTTGTATTCTGGTGTATTTCAACACCTAGCGAGCTAGCAGCCCTAGCATACCCCCAGGCTACCGCATCATGTCGGTTAACGGCACCCTCAGGGTGAACCATACCAGCAATTATCGGCAAACGTGAACTCTTACCTCCTCCGGTAAGCTTTGGTATTCTCCTTCGAATTTCCGATACACTGATGGGTTTATAGGTTGAGCCAAAAATATCCATGGTATACATTTTTCTGGTGATTTCCCGGAGTTTGGGATAGGTCTGAAT
>CAZHIL010000567.1:0-1860 GCA_964532985.1 uncultured Albidovulum sp.
ACTGGATGTTCTCGTCCGTACCGGTCGGCAACAGGAACTGGGTTCATACATGAAGGAAAAGGAACTGCCTGATACAAGCAAATATCTCCTTTGTCCCATGCCCGGATTGATTACGGAAATCCATGTCTCTGTAGGTGATAAAGTTGAAGACGGTCAACCCTTGTGTACCGTAGAGGCAATGAAAATGGAGAATGTTCTGAAAGCCAGCCGAAAGGGAGCAATCAAATCCATAGCCGTAAATCCAGGCAGTTCCCTGACAGTCGATCAGGTAATACTTGAATTCGAATAAGCGTCCTGAACCTGGGACTGAAGCCTAGTTTTTGGCCCTGAGTTCCTGTTGTCTTATGGGAAATTTATCAATTGTATTGCTGATTTCCCTGACATTCCATGTCGTTGGTTTTCGGAGATAGATCGTTCCATCCTTGCCGATCAATAAAATGGCAAAACCCCTGGGACGTAATTCAGTACGAATGGTACTTTTGGCATCGGGACTGTAATCCAGTAAGACAACGACTTCTCTTTCCACCAGATTTTCAACTCCCTCTTCGAGAAATTCCAACTGCTCTATGTAATTCGGGTCAAATGGCGAATCAGAAAAAATAATGAAAAGTCTTTTTTGCCAGAGAAACTCATCAATCGTAAGCTCGGTATTTCCCTCTACAGTTAAATCAATTATTTCCAGACTTGCTGCAGAATCTTCCTGACTTAAAACACCGGAAGGTAGCACCAACAAGAATATTGGTGCCAGAAAAAATGTGATTACGGGTTTCATTTTTGATATTTAGTCACGAAGAAATACAAATTAGCAATCGATTTGAACTCAAAATCTGGAAAACATTTAATAACTTTAACCTCTATAATATATGTAGATTTAAGGAAATTATCACTAATCTTGGGTCATTTTCCTGTTAAGTGTCCAAGGCACGACCTGAAAATCAAACCAGTATCAAAATATATCCGGTAAATCGAATGACAAAAAATTTAAGTGGATGGAAGCAAAGAGCCAGTAAGGAACTTCGGGGACGAGACCCCGAAGAACTCAATAAGGTTACGCTTGAAGATATCGTTGTTAAACCCCTTTACAGCAAAGAAGACCTGGTGGATAACCCCAATCTCGATTCCCTTCCAGGAGAAGAACCCTTCCTCAGGGGACCAAGAGCAACCATGTATACAGGAAGGCCCTGGACCATCAGACAATATGCCGGTTTTTCCACGGCCGAGGAGTCCAATGCTTTCTACAGGAAAGCACTGGAAGGAGGCCAACAGGGGATATCAGTCGCTTTTGACCTAGCAACCCACCGGGGTTATGACAGTGACCATCCCAGAGTTGAAGGTGATGTTGGCAAGGCCGGTGTAGCAATAGATTCTGTTGAAGACATGAAGATTTTGTTTGAGGGCATTCCCCTGGACAAGGTTTCAGTCTCAATGACCATGAACGGTGCGGTAATACCGGTCATGGCCAATTACATTGTTGCCGGGGAGGAACAGGGAGTACCTCGTGAAAAACTTTCCGGAACAATTCAAAACGACATTTTGAAAGAGTTTATGGTACGAAATACCTATATTTACCCACCTGAACCCTCAATGCGTATTGTCGGTGATATCATTGCCTTTACCAGTATGGAAATGCCGAAGTTCAATTCAATTTCGATTTCCGGATATCACATGCAGGAGGCCGGAGCAAACATCGTACAGGAACTTGCCTATACCCTTGCTGATGGCAGGGAATATGTCAGGGCAGCAATCTCTCGCGGACTTGATGTAGATGGCTTTGCCGGAAGATTGTCCTTCTTCTTCGCCATAGGAATGAATTTTTTCATGGAGATAGCCAAGTTGCGGGCTGCACGGGTACTCTGGCAC